>JABSQE010000040.1 GCA_013214245.1 Hyphomicrobiaceae bacterium | reverse complement strand
CTCCATAAGCATCATAGCCCAGTGTGCGGCTCACTGCAATGTAATCGCTAGATTGTCTGAGAAATGCTGTTCGCGCGAGCAAATATACATATGGGTAGAGTACTAATGTAAACATAGCTATAGCACCTTCGATAGAGCGGACATTTGGGAACCAATAATCTCGTGGTCCCAAGCCGGTTATTCCGCGAAACGCACTTTGCACAATACCCGAATGCGAAAGAAAATCAGTATAAGCGTAAGCTATAATATAAGCGGGTATAGCAAGAGGAACTACCAATGCCCATTCGAAAAAGCGGCGCCCTGGAAAATCACACATAACAACTAGCCAAGCGCTCACGCTACCGGTAACAACCACACCTAATCCGACTCCGAAAGCTAGTATTACTGTATTAGCCAAGTAATCTGTAAGATTAGTTCGAAACATGTGCATAATTGTGCCATTATCGTAATATATTGTAGATGCAATAACAGACAAAATTGGCGATATTAGCAACACAACTAGTAAAAATGCGATAAACGAAAGTTTATTTGTGTTTTTAATTAATTTTCCTTTCATTGAAATGATGTCCTTGATCTAAGTTTTATTAAAAACTAGCAAAAGTGCTTAATAGGTCTAAAACTAAAGGCGAAAGTTCTGCGCTAGCACTAGACTTTCTGACTTAAATCTTTAATGCACTAACTTTAAATCTAAATCACATTAAAACGGAAATTATATAACCATAAAAGAAGTTGGAAATTTGTTTAATTCAAGATATCAGAATGAGGTGCTCATAGAATTTAATCTAAACTCTATGATGCAATCGAAATAATTTTAATCGCTCAATAACAGTGAGTTGGAAGCTGCAGCTACCGATTATATAAAAAGTTAGAAAAATGTTTTACTGCATTATTACACTTTTTACCTTCCACTAACCATCCCTTAATTAGGTTCAATTATGAATTATATTTCGATGTAGAAGTTTAATGTAGAGTGTAGCAAATTGTAATGACATACAGCCGGTATAAATTTCGATAATCAAAATCGTGCTACTCTTTGTGATACTACTAACTCTCCTTTACTTATGGATAATGTGTATTCAAAGCCCTCCTTAGGCATGTAAATTTCTGTAATCTCCGTTTCGTTTTTTATGCCAACAAACTTTAGTTTACCAGGCTTACAAGTGGTAATTGTCAAAATTGCCCTGGAAGGTACGTATCTTGTGCGACCACCGAAATTGTACGATACTTTTTTATCAGAGGTATTACGAATTTTAAATTTGTACCTTAAATAATCTGGGCGCCCAAATAACTGAACTGACATATAGTTTTGTTTACCTGGTACTTTAGCTACACCTACACCAACCTCTGTCATATTAGGTTGCATCATGTTCCGGCGATGAGCAGGCGACTTCTTCCACCCTTCAACTGCTATTACTGCAAGTTCCTGAGTTGTAAATCCTCTTACCCTTCCCCTGAAAGATAGGTTTTCAGATATAAAACAGTATCGGTAGCCAGTAGCTGAAATCCGCTCAGCAGGTTTTTTTCCATCAGCTGTATGGGAAAATTTACCCGTTTTAGCGAGGTATTCTGCAAATTGGCGAGCAGCTAAATCAAGAAGCTCATTTCTTGTCACAAGACCTAACTTATTAGTTTTTCGGAATATATTGGTCTTGTCAAAAATATACATTTCAACTTTTGGGAGGTCAGGTGTCATTTGATTTACCAAATTGTAGTTCTAATTTTTAAATCTCGAAATTACAAGACGAGCTAGATAAATAGTCCAAAATTTTTAAAAATCTCAAAACAAAGCAACCGCTTATAATGAATACAACGAGTTTGGTAGACTTGATTAGAAAAAAGTCTACAAATATTAAATTATTTACATATTCTTTTTAAAATTAGGTTTTTTCATGATAATTTCTTCGTGAAATGGTATGAATCCAAAAAGTTATAACCAAGTTATTGCAGCAATTTACATAATCGCAAGAGCGCTCGTATATCGATAACAATGAAGGCAATTTACAACAATAACTTAACGTTAAAACACCTATTATCAGGATACCATTAATGCTAAAGTACTATTTAATTTATTAAGAAAAATTCATAAGAAAGCATTACACTAATCCAGGATATTAGGAATTTTCAGTTTATGGCATTTAATCTTAAGAAGGAAGGAACCAAAGCTATATGTGAGGAAAGTGCAGCATTCGTTTACGAGTTTTTTTGTAGTTACTCACGTAATTCATAGAGAGCGCAAGCTCTAAAATTAGAACAATAAAAATTAATGTGAATTATTTCAGCAGAACAATTACGCTAGTTAAGAACTAATAAAGATTAAACTAGCAATAATTTAACACTAATTGGAATTATTATACCTTCTTTTTATATTAGCTAAAGCGTAAAGCTCAAAATTTTCGTGGTAATTTTTACACAATCATAACACAAAAAGCTTTTGATTTAAGTTAGTTTATAGGATCAGAGTTGCATTCAATATCAGCGCATACTAATTTCGGTAGCCAAGTTATTATCACATGTGATAAATTCAAAGCTTTTGGTTGAATGCTCCGATTTCTGTATGACGCTGTAGTTGAACGTTAATATCAGAAAAAATCGCATTCATATTTTTTTCCGAACTTGGACTTTCAACTACCACAACCAATTCAGGCTTATTTGAAGAGGCACGCACTAAGCCCCATGTCCCATCTTCTAAAACAATTCGCAAGCCGTTTACCGTGATGATTTCAACTATACTCTGGCCAGCAATTTTTTCTTTATTATTAAATATAGTTTCATAATGCTTTAAAATACGATTGACTACCATATACTTTTCTTCATCGCTGCAAGTCGGTGACATCGTTGGAGATTGCCAAGTCTTAGGTAACTCGCGAAATAGATCAGCCATGGTTTTTGTTGGATTACGATCCAACATATCGCACACCGCTAGAGCTGCTATTATACCATCATCATAGCCTCGGCCGAGTGGTGGATTGAAAAAAAAATGCCCTGATTTTTCGAAGCCCACTAAAGATTTAGTCTCATGACTATAACGCTTGATATATGAGTGGCCAGTCTTCCAATAAGTCGTTTTAGCACCGTTAGCTAGAAGTATTGGATCTGTCATAAACAGACTGGTCGATTTTATATCTGCAACAAATCTAGCGTTTGAATGCGATTTAGAAATATCACGAGCTAACATAACTCCAACCTTATCAGCAAATATTTCATTGCCTTCATTATCTACTATACCACAACGATCACCATCTCCATCAAAACCAAATCCCACATCGGCTCGGTTTTTACGAACCGTATCAGAAATAGCATGCAGCATCTTGATATCTTCAGGATTGGGATTGTAAGTAGGGAATGAATAATCCAGCCTTACGTCTAATGGAATTACTTCACAGCCAACAGCCTTCAAAACATGTGGGGCAAATACGCCTGATGTTCCATTGCCGCAAGCTACAACAACCTTAAGTTTATGCTTTAACTTAGGGCGCCTTGTGAGCGATGAGATGTATCTGTTAGCCATATCATTTACAAATACATAGCTGCCGCCTAATGCCGGCTCTAACTTATTGTCAAAAACTATGGATTTGAGTTCACTTATTTCGTCAATGCCGAAGGTGAGCGGGCGTTCCATTCCCATTTTTATTCCGGTCCAGCCATTTTCATTGTGACTAGCAGTAACCATTGCAACACCTTCAACATTCAAAGAGAACTGAGCATAGTAAGCCATAGGTGAAAGTGCCAAACCTATATCATACACCTCGCCACCTCCGGCGAGCAAGCCACACATAAGCGCTTGCTTGACTGATGCGGAATAAGAACGAAAATCATGACCAACAATAAACCGCTTCGGTACTCCACGACGATCAAATAGCATTGTTAAACCCATACCAACCGCCTGCAGACCCATCAAATTAATCTCCTGCGGATAGAGCCACCGTGCATCATATTCTCTAAAACCAGTTCGTTTTATCAATGGAACTCTTTCATATTCAGCAGTATTTAACACCAAATCTTCACGCGGTGTAGGCAGCAACATGTTTAGATTCCTTAGTGTATTTTTGGTTTGTTTTTGGCTTCTGTTGGGTGCTAGTTATGACAATATAAACATTTTCAAGAAAATAAGCACAGATTTTCTAATATAATTTTTAACACTAAGTGGAGAGTACATAATTAAGGTATATTTTCAAAGAGTAGAGCTTCTTGTGTCTAAGATACAACTAACATCTTTTTTTATTTTGTTGTCCGAAGCTACCACAATGTAAAAAAAATTTTTAATGATTGAACAAGGTAGTTTTTATGTTCTACAAAAGCAAAAAAGTTCTTTACAGTAAAAATATTGATTAATTGCTTTTTCGAAAAAAGTTCATTTAACTAAAAAATAAACAAAAATAAATTTTAGGTGCGCATTACCAAAAATCTTTGAGAGAACTCAAATGATTTTAGTCGGCGTAAAAAGCTCATCCCTAATAGACTTTTACTTAATGATCCAGGTTTCGCTACAAGTGCTTTTACGTTGTAAATTGTAATTGATCCAATTTCAATTCTATCTAAATGTACAGTAGCCGCGTATGCGGTACTATTGGCTGTCTTTATGACAACATTGTACCGTAGATCAGATGGATTAAGACCAATAATTTTAGCGTCGTTAGACGTCAGCATGACTGTACTTGCGCCTGTATCAACAAACATTGACACAACTTTATTGTTTATACGCCCCCGAGCGACGTAGTGTCCATCGTTACGCTTGCGGATACGAACTGACTTTCGATCGTAAATGTTATCTGTAATTCTTAGTGCCTGGTCAGATGTTAATATTTCACTTACTACTTTATCTGGGACAAAATATGCTTCTTCGCGAAATATATATATAATAATTACAGAAAAAGAGATGCATACCCATGCAGTCAAGTTTCGTGCAACTCTAGTTGATAGGACATTATAGTATATGAGTAATAGGCTTCCTGTATAGGAAAGCAGAACAATTAAAGCAAAAGCTATAAAAACTGCGTCAACGCTAACTTCAAAACTATCAAATATTGCACTATCCTTTACAGTGACTGCAGCAATAACAATAGGAGCTATTAATGTCAGTAGTATCCAAAGCATGTTACATGCTCCATGTTATAGAATTGGATTTTACTGATAGTGTAACAACAATCATAAAACTAATGATTAAATGATCACATATAGAGTGAACTTTTTTTAAAGTTCATTTTCTATGTAAATAACGGTTGTGTGGTTAACTACAAACTCTGCGATACAAGGTTTCTGTATAGACCACATAATGTGGTAGTTATGACAATTTTGCTGGATAAAATAGATCAAACCTAAAGCACTCCATGGCATTACATGTAAAGCTGTAGTATCAAGCGGACTTGCTTAACTTTAGAAAATGCTCTAATTTGAGCTCACTAATATTTTCCATATGATATCAAACTTCAGTGTGGTCGTGCAAAACATATAATACTGTTCGATTATATAAAAAATAATGGTGCTTTTAGAAACAATTTGTATCATTACAAATGATTAATAGATCGGATGTAATTTAATGCAAATATTGCAATCATATTATCGTAATCACGTAGCTAATTTAACCAACAAGTAACAAGCATCTCAAAGCTTAGGCAACAAAGCTTCGAATTTTTTGAAAATCAGTAAATGATTGCAACAACTTGTACTATAAACTCTACAGTTTCTTCAAAATTGATAGCCTTCATTTTTTACCGAAAAACCATAACGGCTTAGCTGAAATGAATATAATTTTTAGATAAACATTTAACTAACATTTTCAGGTATCAACTACTTAGCTTTAGTATTCGTAAGTTTCAACCACACTTAGCATAATACATTTTCTTAAGAAGTTACCCTAGCTTAATCCGAAAATATGCTGAAATTTGCAAAAGCTCTTGATTCTAAGAAAATCCAGTTTTTACATCATCGCCCACAAAACACCATAACTATACCCTTCAACAGTAATTTGTAGACAACAGTTCAAAATTTCTTGCGATACAAGCAAGGTCAAGAAACGACCGATTAGAACAACTGGAGTTAATCTTATTTAACTGATAGGTTGATTTTTTTTTTGTTACTAGTCCGACACGATAGTACTACTGACATCGCCCTGCAAATAGAAACTGGTGGTTTTCCATAGAGTATTTGAAACTTATCCCATATATTAAGTTCTGCAGCGTAGAAACGTTCAATTAGTGGCCTTGGTAAACGATAAAAGCGCTGAAATATACCGCGATGCTCATCGTTACGTGCGGCAACAAACAACATTCGATTAAGTAGCTGGAAGTAATGTTGCTTATTCCAGAATTTTTGTGCTTCAGCTCTTAGATACACAGAAGCATTTGATGAGTTAAGAACTTCAATGCTAGCCAAGTTTTGGGCAGCCGCTGCCGAAAAAGGTAAAGAGTAACCTGTAGTGTTATGAAAAAAGCCTGCTCTAATTCCTGATCTTGGTGTGCTTTCATTTGATGGCCAGATAGACTCAAACTTTCCATCAATTACCACAGGCAAAACACCAGTCTCTTCACGTTTTACAGCCTTAATTTTCCACCCTTTTGATTGTGCGTAATAATACAAGCTATTCGCAATTCTATCCCTATTAAGACTAGAATTCGGAGAATAGTAAGTATCCTCTATAAGGATAGATGTTGGTGAATAGGGAAGAGAGTAAATAAAGCGATAACCATCAGTTTGATCTACAACTGAATCCATAATAATTGGTTCTGAGAGATAATGCGGTTCAAACATTTCAAATTCTATGCCGAAAAACTTTTGATAACCTAGCTTCAGGTTAGTGAATGACTGAATACCACGGCCATCAATAACACATGTACCAAATATTTTTTGCCCTCCATCCAAAGTTATGGAATTGTTTGTGATATTGTTAACTCTTGTAGATAAAATTATCTCCACACTGTAATTTGCTAATCGTCTACGTAGATCGTCACTAGTAAGCGTGCGATAACCTGTGGCCAGCGTCCGTTTATATGAAGGAAATTGTACTAATTGAGAAGGCCAGGTAGCGTTTCCGATAGAGCTTAACCATAAATCCTGACATGGTGTCACATCTTTCGAATGATATGACCAAGTGTGATCTCCGCCAATCCTACCTTTGGCTTCTGCAATAAGTATGCGTAAATCCCTGCGCGTTGTAGCGAGACGGATTGCAATCAACATGTTGGCTAATCCACCGCCAACTAATATGACATCAAAGTGATCCATTGAATGATGTCTATAACCTTCCTAGGTTTCATCACCTCTTAACAACACCTATATGCAACTGTAGTAAATATCTGTTTTAAAAATCCGCAACGGATACACTCAAGTTGTTCAATATATTAAACACTATATTTTTACTTTGGAGTAGATGACCTTTATTCTATATTCGAATTAAATACTTCATAGCGATGAACTGATATCAAATCATCTTCAAGTGCTAACTTTCTAATCTCCTTAAGTCATTAAGGCGTCTTAACTAATAGATTAGCACTATAGTAAGAACCCTTCGCCTTACAAGTTTTTAGGTCTAATATATAAAATATATGTCTAACTTTTATTTTTAAGTAAGCGCAACCAGTACTATCCATGCTGACAGTAAGCTCCCTAATGAAAAAGTGTACTGATATTGAAGTCCAAATAAAAGACAAAATCGGACTTACCAATTAAAAAAAAGATAATGACATAAGTTAGTGCTTAAGTCGGTATCCGGTTTTAAAAATCCACCAAATACACGCGAAGAAAACACAAAAAAAAGTTATAGCAGTAATTACACTAAGCCAGACATTTACCTCTGCCATTTCCATAAAGCTCCAGCGAAAACCGCTTATTAAGTATAAAACTGGGTTAAACAAACTCAGTGTTTGCCAAAATGGCGGCAGTATATTTATTGAATAAAAACTACCTCCAAGGAAAGCCAGAGGTGTGATAAAAAGTAGTGGTATTACCTGAAGCTGCTCAAAGTTTTGCGCCCAAACACCAATTATAAAACCAAGCATTGCAAATATTATTGATATGAAAATCATAAAAAACAATGCGATAAAAGGATGAGCAATGTCAATCTCGACTATAAAAGAAGAGGTGATAAGAATAATAAAACCAATAATGACTGACTTGGTTGCGGCAGCTCCTACATAACCCAAAACAACCTCGAACGGTGAAATTGGAGCGGATAATATTTCATATATTGTTCCGACAAACTTGGGAAAGTATATACTGAAAGACGAATTCAAAACACTCTGTGTTAACAAGGTTAGCATAACTAATCCTGGCACAATAAAAGCGCCATAATTAATATTTTCGACCTCTGAAATACGAAATTCTGTTGCAGCACCAAATACTACAAAGTAGAGACAAGTTGAAATTACTGGAGCTATAATACTTTGCAAAATATTACGCCAAGTTCGAGCCATCTCATTTTTGTAAATTGCATAAACCGCATGAGTATTAATAAATGAGTGTGTCACGATTGCTTATTCCCAACAAGTTCGACAAATATATCTTCAAGTGAACTCTGCGAGGTATGCAAATCTCGAAACTTCAAGCCTATCTGTTTTAGAGTACTGAACAGGTCATATATTCCAGTTTGTTCACCTTTAGTATCATAAGTGTATGTCAGCTCTATTCCACTTTTTGATTTCTTAAGCCGAAATGGAGCTAAAGCAGCAGGAATATTATCTATCCGATTGTGCAGTTGTAGTGTCAGGTACTTTTTTCCAAGCTTACGCATTAAACTTCTTTTATCCTCAACCAGGACCAACTCACCACTATTCATAACACCTATCCGATCAGCCATTTCTTCTGCTTCTTTGATGTAATGCGTAGTGAGAATTATAGTCACACCATTTGATTGTAAATCGCGCACTATTCGCCACATATCTTGCCGTAAATTTATGTCTACACCAGCAGTTGGCTCATCTAGAAATAGGATACTAGGCTCGTGACTAAGTGCTTTTGCAACAAGTAAGCGCCGTTTCATTCCACCAGATAAAGTCATAATCTGGTCGTTTCTTTTATCCCATAAGTCTAAATCACTCAAAATTTTTTTTAAATATCCGGGGTCGGACTTTTTTCCAAATAAACCGCGACTAAAATTTACGGTAGAACGTATAGTCTCAAATGAATCAGTCATCAATTCTTGTGGAACAAGTCCTATTATAGAGCGTGTATAGCGATAATGATCAATTACATCATGACCATTGACTTTTACAGTGCCAGAAGAAGAATTCATTAGCCCACAAATTATATTTATCAGCGTAGTCTTTCCTGCTCCGTTAGGACCAAGCAAAGCAAATATTTCTCCACGTTCTATATCTAATGTTACAGATTTGAGAGCATCAAGGCCTGAAGAGTAAGTCTTTGACAAACTTTTTATGGAGATGATTGAAGGCATGCCGGGATGATTATCAGTGAGAAACATTTAAAGGCTTATGGACGACTGCAAGTTTTAAAAATTTAACACGCAACAAACTAACCTGATTAATTGGTAATAAATAAAAATAATAAGAAAGTTAAATTTTATTCAAAAAACTATTAAGGGAATTTGTCAATGCAATAAAAGCATTCTAGATATCTAACTAATGCTTTACTAAAAGGCGTGGCACATGTCATAAAATATCTTGTATAAGTTAATGCGAACTTTAATTAAGGAACCTAAAACTCATGCCTTTAGCATAAAATTTATCTAATCACAGCCTGTAACAAATCCCTAAATAAATTGTTTTGCAATATTAGGAATAACCACAGTTTGAATAAAGACACATCCTAAGCCTAGCGCGGCAGGTGAAAGGTCTATCCCACCTAGATCCGGCATAAATCGCCGAATGGGCCGTAATAAAGGTTCAGTCATAGAGTGCAAAGCTCCGCCCAATGAGCGGACAAATTCATTTCGAGGATTAATCACATTGAACACCATTAGCCAGGATAGTACAACTGTTGCTATTATCACGTAGATATAAAGTGTAATCAGATAACTTATAAATTGAAGCAACTCGATCATTTTGATTTCTCAACCTTTTTTAGAAGTCAAACCACATTCTTGAATTTGAATTTAGTCACACTATTACGTTATATCAAGTAAAACCGAACAGTACACATCGTTTAGTACGTACACTTATGACATTGATTGGTCCTTATAAAAGATTCAAATCAAGTTATAGCTCCTGTAAATTTACAGCTGGGGAAAGATGTGTATTTTTTCCAACTTATGCAGGTTGAACTACAAAACCGCCCACAGAACTAGTTGTGGACGGCCTTGTTTTACGGCGTAATAAAAAGGTTTTATTATGAACGATATTACATCATACCGCCCATTCCCCCCATACCGCCCATGTCTGGCATACCACCAGCAGCTGCAGGCGACTCCTTCTTAGGAGACTCAGCGACGGCTGCCTCAGTGGTTATCAACAAACTAGCAATGGACGCAGCATCCTGTAGTGCTGTCCTAACCACCTTAGCTGGGTCAATAATACCTTTGACAAACATATCGCAGTATTCATCAGTTTGTGCGTCGTAGCCTTGTGAGTTGCCAGCAGTTTCAAGCACCTTACCACATACAATTGAGCCCTCAACGCCAGCGTTCTCGGCAATCTGACGAATAGGAGCCTGCAGAGCCTTAGCGACAATTGCTATACCAGCTTCCTGGTCATCATTGTAACCCTGCACGTTGATTTTAGAAGAAGCCTTTAGTAAGCTTACACCACCACCTGGCACAATTCCTTCTTCTACAGCCGCACGTGTAGCATTTAGAGCATCATCAACGCGGTCCTTACGCTCCTTGACCTCTACCTCAGTGGCGCCACCGACCTTAATAACAGCAACTCCTCCTGCAAGCTTAGCTAGGCGTTCCTGCAGTTTTTCGCGATCATAATCGGATGTGGTTTCCTCAATTTGAGCGCGAATCTGAGCTACACGAGCCTCAATGTCTGCTTTATTGCCTCCACCGTCTACAATAGTGCTGTCGTCCTTAGTGATAGATACTCGCTTGGCGCGACCTAACATATCAATTGAGACGTTTTCCAGCTTAATACCGAGGTCTTCTGAGATCATCTGACCATTAGTAAGTATGGCAATGTCTTCAAGCATTGCTTTGCGACGGTCTCCAAATCCTGGTGCTTTAACCGCAGCAACTTTAAGGCCACCACGCAGCTTATTAACCACCAAAGTAGCTAAAGCCTCACCCTCAACATCCTCGGCTATAATTAGAAGAGGTTTTCCAGTCTGTACCACAGCTTCCAAGACGGGCAGCATAGCCTGAAGGTTTGAAAGCTTTTTTTCATGAATCAGGATGTATGGATCTTCAAGTTCTGTTACCATCTTTTCAGGATTTGTAATGAAATAAGGAGACAGATATCCTCGATCAAACTGCATACCTTCCACAACGTCAAGCTCAGTCTCAAGGCTCTTAGCCTCTTCGACAGTGATAACACCTTCGTTGCCGACCTTTTGCATAGCCTCGGCTATCATGTCACCTATCTCACGCTCGCCATTGGCTGAAATTGTACCAACTTGAGATATTTCATCCGAGTTTCTAACTTTTTTCGAATTACTCTCAATATCAGCAACAACTTGAACTACAGCTTTGTCAATTCCACGCTTAAGGTCCATTGGATTCATGCCAGCTGCAACAGACTTCAAACCTTCACGTACTATTGCCTGCGCAAGAACAGTAGCAGTGGTAGTCCCGTCACCAGCAACATCGTTTGTTTTAGACGCTACTTCACGAAGCATCTGAGCGCCCATATTTTCGAACTTGTCTTCAAGCTCTATTTCTTTGGCAACCGTAACACCATCTTTTGTCGTACGTGGTGCACCAAAAGATTTATCTATTACTACATTACGTCCTTTTGGACCAAGCGTTACTTTTACAGCGTTTGCAAGAATATCTACGCCGCGTAACATGCGATCGCGGGCCTCGCCTGAAAATTTTACGTCCTTGGCAGCCATGGTGGCTAATCTCCTAGGTTCGCTTGAAGTTAAAATTCAAAGTGTTGTAAATATAAATTTATTTATACTAGTTTTCCAAGATTCCCATTATGTCGCTTTCTTTCATAATGAGTAGATCTTTACCATCTATCTTTACTTCTGTGCCTGACCATTTACCGAAAAGAATTCGGTCATTGACACTGACATCCATGGGCACAACTTCGCTGTTTTCTCCGCGAGCACCTGGACCAACGGCAATGACTTTGCCCTCTTGTGGTTTCTCAGCTGCGGTGTCAGGTATTATTATCCCACCGGCGGACTTTTGCTCACTTTCCACACGCTCCACGACTACGCGGTCGTGTAAAGGACGAAACTTCATATACAGTTGCTCCTCGAGTGATAATTGGTTAGAATTTTTTGTTAGCACTCAACTATTAGAGTGCTAGTACTTAAATAGTTTCTATCGGGCTTCCTGTCAAGTTAAAATGCTAAAAAAATAAATAAAAACTTACAGTTAATAATTTCTAAAAAAGCCAAGTATTAGAATTTAAGCTCTTAACTTTACATAATATGAGGTGTACTTTTTTAACCCATTCCAACATATTTCTTATCTCAATTTTTATGAGAGGTTCTAAGCTAAAATTCTTACTACTCACGATAGTCTTGCACTCTTGTTGCTCGTAGCCCCGGCAAGCCGTGCTTTTCAATAGACCGTTGCCAACTTAAAAACTCATCAACTGTAAGCTTGTAACGCTGGCAGGCTTCTTGAAGACTGAGCAAACCACCGCGTACTGCTGCGACAACCTCAGCTTTTCGGCGAATTACCCAGCGTTTTGTGTCAGCGGGAGGAAGGTCAGCTATAGTTAAGGGTCCTCCATCCGGACCGACTACATATCGGATTTGAGGTCTATACTGTTGATCGTTCATCATACTCTTACACTTAATACTACTAGGATGACCTCTCGAAATAGAGAGACTTATTGTAAAATAAACCAGAATTTCTTAATTTCTATATAAATAGTGGTTTTAAAAAGATATTTTATTTATTATGCTCTAAAATATTGTAGGAATGTTATAATTAGCAATTAGTTTCTAATATCAAGTATTCGAAAAAAATATTTATGCTCGTTTATATTTAATAGCTAGTTAATTTGTGCTTATATATTGTTTGAGATTACACTTTAGGGGAGTAATGTTATCGATTGTAGTTGTTTGAATTAATTCTAAATTGCAGATGAATAGTTTAATTATAAGTTAATATTTAATAATGCGTTGAATTATCTCAGTTCAGAAATTAAATAATAGTGATTAATAATTTAAAATCTTAAGAGATTTATTTATACCTTGATTCTTAAATCAAGACCAGAATGGTACCAGAACTACATAAAATTATTTATAATATAATGTTATATACTAAACGTCGGCCGCTGTTGGAATTATTTAAGGAATTGTTAACTATATAATTCAAATTAAAAAAAAGACTTACAGTATTTCCCAGTGATTTGAGCTTAGATCAAATCGTATCTTTAATGAGATGGTATTGCGAAATGATTGTTAAATGATCAATATTTAGTAACCAGCTTTTTACTATCTCATCTATTTTCTGTATAATTATTAGCTTTTTTGAATCTAGAAGCTTTATATTTAAGCAGCACCAAAAGTTGATATTTCAATAGCATTAAATTGCTTTTTTATGATAATAAGATAGCTTGATTTATTAACCATTTATGCGTATTAGTGTTAAAAAAGTAAGTAATAAAATTTTATTTGGATCTTAGTTAATTTACTTTTGTTCTTTAGAAGATTTCTAAGATTAACATGGATCCTCCGAACCTCATGCCTAAAACCATGACATTAACCTTAACAAAAATAGAGATATTAACGCATCATACTGAGTAGCTTAGCTTCTGTGAAATTGTAATTTCAATATAATACCATAGTGTATTATATTAATAGGAACTATTTCTACAAATAACTTACATAATCAGATTATTGCACTATGGGTTTGCCGAAAGTGTTTTCAAAATCAAACATTTCTTTGTTAATTAATGGAGTTTTGGCACGCCTTTTCTCAAGTTAGGTTATTAGACTTGCTAAAATTATCGAAGCATTCCCGTGGGTTTAACGTCGAAAGCTTTTTTCACCATATTAAAAGGAAATAAGAAGCTTAGGCAACTCAATCAATAAAATTATTGAAATTTCATAGATTTTAGAGGATACAGTAGTTTCCACTGATAAATTCACCCTAAAAAATAAATCTAGTTATTTTTATTATAGCCATACATGAAACATCTTAATCTGGATCTAAGTAGAATGTAAGTAACTTATTGCAATGGATCTCATGAACCCATAAGACAATAATTTTAAGACAGAGTGTAGGGCAACCTAAACGATCCAAATTTAGATCTGGGGGCTCATGCAAAACAACTAAAATTATTCCAAATTTTCATCAGCGCGTGCATTTGAAATCTTATGCGCTAATGCCGCTTCAATAAATACATCTATGTCACCATTAAGTACTCTCTCCGGATCTGTACTTTCCACGCCTGTGCGGGTATCTTTGACCATTTTGTATGGCTGTAAAACGTATGATCTAATCTGGTGCCCCCAGCCTATATCAGTTTTAGCTGCTGATTGTGTACTAGCTCTCACTTCACGGCTGCGCAATTCTTCTTCGTAGAGCCTAGCGCGAAGCATACCCCATGCTGTAGCGCGATTTTTATGTTGAGAACGCTCCTGTTGACAGGCGACTACAATACCACTTGGATTATGCGTAATACGAACAGCTGAATCTGTAGTATTAACATGTTGGCCACCAGCGCCAGAGGAACGGTAAGTATCGATACGACAATCTGCTTCATTCAATTCAATTTCGATACTATCGTCAACTACAGGATAAACCCAGGCTGATGCGAAACTAGTGTGACGCCGAGAGTTAGAATCGAAAGGTGATATACGAACAAGACGATGAACACCACTTTCTGTTTTAAGCCATCCGTAAGCGTTTTCGCCTTTAATCTCAAGCGTTGCAGACTTCAAACCAGCTTCTTCACCGGCGCTCTCATGTATCAACTTTACTTTAAACCCATGCTGCTCCGCCCAACGCATATACATACGGGTAAGCATAGAAGCCCAGTCTTGACTTTCAGTACCTCCTG
>JABSQE010000004.1 GCA_013214245.1 Hyphomicrobiaceae bacterium | reverse complement strand
CTTTACTAGAAATGGTCCTTTCGGATATGTCTAAAGAACAGCTCATAGTAGCACTTGATACAAGTAGCATTAATGAAGCTAGCTGCATCGTTAAGTGTTTAGATGGCAAGGTAACATTTTATAAAATTGGTCTAGAACTAATTATGAATGGAGGAATTTGTTTCGCAAAAGAACTTGCAGCTTCAAATTATAATGTATTTCTAGATATAAAACTATTGGACATTGAAAACACAGTTGAAAGGGCAGTATCAAATATCGCTGATACTGGAATCAGATTTCTCTCTATTCATGGCTTAGATACCAAGACAGTCCACGCTGCGATGCGTGGGGCTGTTGGGTCTAAGCTTAAGATACTTTCTGTGACTTTATTAACTAACAAAACACGTCATGATTTGTTAGAGCAAGGTTTCATGGATAAAACAGAGCAAGAACTAGTCGTACACCGTTCTAACATAGCAAGACTAGCAGGTTGTCACGGTGTGATATGTTCTGGTAAAGAAGCAAAAGCAATACGCGAAGCTTCAAGCTCAAACTTTATAATAGTTACTCCTGGAATTCGTCTTATTGATAATAAATCATATGATCAAAAGCGAGTTACAACTCCGAAGCAAGCACTTTCCGATGGTTCAAATTATTTAGTAGTTGGCCGCCCAATTACGCATGCTAAAGACAAAAAAGCTGAAGCGGAAAAGTTTTTAAGGCTCATAGAAACGTATCAGATCTAAAGAATTTTGTAAACGGATCCGCTACCACTCGAACTAGGTATTGAAAGTTATATGTCAACTAAATGCAACCTAGATAAAAAATCTGCCTGGCATGCTCATGTCGTAACGTTGTTTCCAAATATGTTTCCAGGACCGTTATCGTACTCTGTGGTAGGTAAAGCACTATCAGCTGGACGTTGGACATTATCCACTACAAACATACGTGATTTCGGTCTAGGTAGTCACAGAACAGTAGATGGCACCCCCTCTGGAGGTGGGCCTGGAATGGTAATGCGTTGTGATGTTCTAGCTTCCGCTATAGACCATGCACGTAAAACAGAATCAGGCCTTCAAGGAATATACCTTTCTCCGCGTGGAGAAAAGCTTACGCCTCAGTTAGTAAAGGATCTGATTTTAAGTCCGGGTTTGTTACTAGTAGCAGGACGGTTCGAAGGTATCGACCAGCGCATAATAGAGAGGCGTAAATTGCGAGAGATCTCTATTGGCGATTACGTTCTCTCGGGTGGTGAACTTGCAGCAATGGTTTTAATAGATGCTTGTGTGCGACGTATTACTGGTGTTCTTGGCTCTGATATGAGTTTAGATCAAGAAAGCTTCGAGGGGAAACTTTTAGAATACCCTCATTACACTCAACCACGAGAATGGGAAAGTCTTAAAATACCTGAGATTTTATTGTCGGGAAACCATTCTAAAATCTCAGCATGGCGCTTAAGACAATCTGAAAAATTAACACGCGCACGACGTCCAGATTTATTAGGCCCCATTACTTGCAAACATACAACTCCTAGTGATGACATTGACAATATTTAAATGCCAATTAAATTCATTTACAGGTGAAACAGCGATAATTATGGTATAGGTATATAATTTAGGTATGATACATTTATGATAAATAAATTGTATCTCTTATCAGAATCTATACATTAAAGTATTCCTATTCCTAGCAAGGTAATTATAAAAATGAATATTATTGAAGAACTCGAAAAAGAACAGATAAAAAAAATTGCGACATTACGAGCGGTTCCAGAATTTAGCCCGGGCGATACAGTTCGTGTTATGGTCAAAGTTGTAGAAGGTAAAAATATTCGAAATCAAGCATACGAAGGCGTTTGTATAGCTAGATCAGGCAAAGGCTTACATGAAAATTTCACAGTAAGAAAAATATCATATGGTGAAGGTGTGGAGCGAGTTTTTCCAGTTTATTCACCCTTTATTACAGATATTGAAATTGTTAGACGTGGTCGCGTACGTCGCGCTAAACTTTATTACCTTCGTGGGCGTCGCGGTCGTTCCGCCCGAATTGTAGAGAGAACCGATGTGCGAGCAAAACGATTAAACGCGACTTTTAAAGGCTTTCGCAGACCAAAGGGTGAAAAAGACGATCTTAAGCTTATCAATAATATAGCTCCTGATTTAGAGACTATGCTAAATAAGCTTAATATTACAAAATTTGACCAAATCATTGCACTCACCGATGTTGATATTACAAACATAAACAAGGTTTTGGGCCTTAACGGAAAAATAGAAAAAGAAAACTGGCCCGCACAAGCAAAAGTTCTTTTAAAAGAATCTCTAGTTAACGAAAAAGAACCGGGTTAGAAAACTAATAGTTAGTGAGTATGATCAAAATTTTACCATTCAAAAAAAAATACTTTATTATAATTGTATCTAGTAACTAGGTAAGATTAAATAATAAATTTGTACTTAAGTACTAAGCAAATCAGGAATCTGTAAGTATAAGAGTTCCATAAACAAGGGTTAATCTTAGGTCATCTTTAACTTGACGATTATTAACGTCTAATCACATGTTTTGCTTTGAAAGCATAAATAGAACAACACCTAAATTAATGTCTGAAATAGATTTTAACCACAATATGACTTGTATCCGAAATAACGACATACCTCTTCACGGACATGAAGCTTTTGAAGGTATGCGCAAAGCTGGAAAATTAGCTGCGGAAGTTCTTGATATACTCGTGCCTTATGTCAAACCTGGTGTAACGACTGAATTTATTGATGATCTTGTATATAATTTTGCTATGGATAATTCAGTAATTCCAGCAACACTCAACTATCGTGGTTACCCAAAATCTTGCTGTACCTCCATCAATCATGTCGTATGTCATGGCATTCCAGGTCCTAAAGCATTGCGCAAAGGTGATATCTTGAACATTGATGTTACACTAATTGTGGATGGCTGGCATGGTGATACTAGTCGAATGTATGCGGTAGGGCCTATATCACGAAAAGCAGAACGATTAATAAAGACAACTTACGAATGCCTAAAACTTGGTATTAATTCCGTTAAACCCGGACACACAACAGGTGATATAGGCGAAGCGATCCAGACCTATGCGGAAAAAGAGAATTTTAGTGTTGTGAGAGACTTCTGTGGTCATGGAGTTGGTCAAATATTTCACGATAAACCTAATATTTTACATTATGGCAAATCAGGAGAAGGTCATAAACTAAAACCTGGAATGTTTTTTACAATTGAACCTATGATCAACTCAGGCAGATCGCATGTCAAGATTTTGCCAGATGGTTGGACCTCTGTAACACGTGATCGTGAGCTTTCTGCTCAATTTGAACATACTGTAGGAGTAACGGAAAATGGATACGAAGTATTTACATACTCACCAGCTGGTTTTCATTGCCCACCTTTTGAGATTGACAACGCGTAAAAGTATATACATATAATTATATGCAATCTTATATGACACTTCCATGTAAAAAGTCGCTAATATAAATATTTACAGTGATGCTATGTACACTGCATAAATATAGGCTGCTGTATTCAGCCATTCCTCCACAACCATGAATCAGAGCTAATGGATATCCAAAAGATATACCGCATTTACACCGTAGAGGATTCAGAATGGTGCTGCACTCTTAGACTTCTTAAAACATAACATCACACAACTTTCGTATTACTTTCAATCATTTTATCTCCAGATTTTTGGGGGATAAATATCTGTTATTTCTATAAATCTGCTAAAATCCACGGCTTCTGTCTCGACACTCTAACTTTTTAATGCCTCTATGCAAATCACATTGTATTATGAGCCTATCAAGAAGACACAACCTAGTGCACAATTTTAATAATTCTGTTTAGAATTGGGGCATTAAACANATTTTCTAAAANACAAAGCCGATCACACGANTCACATGTAAACTAAACTCGAACCGGCCGCCAAATAAATTAGCCCACCATTACTTCTAACCTTACCTAAAGAAACAACGCACCTACCATATCCTACAAAAAAGCAATGTATCTACAGAATAGCTACAGATGCAAATGATTTCTGAATTGAAAATGCAATTGCACAGACTATTTGTTGATAGGGCACAACCATTGAGCAAATCGAATATGAAATGGTTTTCAAAAAGATACAAAAGTCAATAAGCTTTGATATATCAGTAGTAGATAATTACAGAAGAGTATTGAGAAGAATCTAGTTAGTAAACTCACTACAGTTAAGTACGGTAATAATTAATCTTGTGAACACTTCACTTTTGAAGGTCTGGTTAGGTAATTCAAAATCAATCTACTACCACCAATCTCAAAAAACTTACGCCATTCGCAATTTACCTTGTACCGTACTCAGCCGAGACACCGGATAAAACCACTTTATATTAACTCTTTTTTTAAAAATCCGAAGCAATACCGGAATTTTCCCAATCTCCATAACGCACCGGATCAGGTCCAGAACGTCCTCCAAGTTCCCTAATTTCCTTTCCATCTTCAGTTCTGCTTGCCTGGCGCCGGCGTTCTTCTGCCTCAGCTAGTGCACGCTTTGCGGCTGGTGTTAATAGTCGAGTGTCTTCTTCAGTAAAAACTTCGGAATTTGCATCTAAATCATTATTGCTCAAAGTTTCTACCATGGGAACATCTACCTTGGGTCGTTGATTGCTCATAAACACACCTCGTGAATGACGTAGAAAACTGTTTTAATTCAATTGTGTATAATTACTGATACTAATTTTCAATTTATACAATAGAAAGCTATTAGTGCAAACATATGGCTTTGATAATGTACCAAAGGCGCAACAATTCTATAAATTATGTAGCTTAAGATTTTATTTTTTGTAATTAAAGAATATGGCGATATTATAGCATATCTTATAATATGATTAACAAATTATACTTCCGTATCAGAACCAAATAATTTATTGGAAGATGAAATAGTTTCGAGGTGCGCATATATTAGATTTTTTACTGTTCTAACTAGTTTAGGAAACACCAAAACTCTAGCTCAAATGAGCTTAAGGAAGTTTGTAAGTGACACAAGAAAAAACAAGAAAACTCAAAAAAGAGTCCAGCTTGATTTCTCAAGTGACTAAAACAAGACTAAATGAGTTGTTCACTGAAATACGTAATTCTGAGGGATTAGCAAGCAGAAAGACTGCTTTGAAACTTATTGGTGCTGTTATACATCAAAGACTTTCTTTTCATAAGTGTTTAATAGCAACCTACTCACAAGAAACTACTAATAGATTAACATTAGAAGATACTAAAGATCGGAAATTTGTACGCCTGCTAGCTACAACAACACTAAGACGTCATGGACAGCTGACAGCAGTTGTTTCTAAATATTTGCATAAACCACTACCCGATAGCGGTCGTTACGCCCAACTAATTTTACTTTTAGGCACAGCTCAGCTTCTTTTTCTTGGAATAGCACCACATGCTGTGATTAATACTTCCGTTAATCTTTGCCGAATGCAACGCTCCTCTAAACGCTTTTCTAAGCTCATCAACGCTGTGCTCCGACGAATTAGCGAACAGGACCCTTCTCTATTATTAACAAATACGGAAGATAATTTAAATATACCTAAATGGATGCTGAAGCGTTGGATTAACACTTATAATGAGACTACGACACGCGCGATTGTCACTGCCTCACTCAAAGAGGCGGCTTTAGATATAACGGTACTTGGCGAACCCAAGGATTGGGCGAGTAAAATGCATGGCACTGTACTTCCAACAGGATCGGTTCGTTGTCGTCTAGGAGGTCCTGTAAATGAATTACCTGGTTTTATAAACGGAAAATGGTGGGTTCAAGATGCCGCTGCAGCAATCCCTGCACGTCTTCTAGGTAAAATTGCAGGCAAACGCGTTGCTGATATTTGCGCTGCTCCTGGTGGAAAAACAGCACAACTCATTAGTGCAAAAGCCCATGTAACAGCACTAGATATTTCGGAAACACGATTGCTCAGCGTTAAGAAGAATCTCGAACGCTTACGTTTGTCAGCTTGTTCATATATTGTTGGAGATGCTTCAAAATGGTGTACAGAAATCCAGTTTGATGCTATACTTGTAGATGTGCCTTGCAGCGCTACGGGTACAATTCGTAGACATCCAGACATTCTCCATACTAAAAGATTGGTTGACATATATAAACTCAGCCAACTACAAAAAGCTATTCTCCAAAACGTTGCTCTTAATCTTCTTCGTCCAAACGGTATATTGGTATACTGTACATGTTCTCTAGAGCCAGAGGAAAGTGAAGAACAAATATCAACATTTTTAAAAAGTCACAACAATTTCGAGCGCGTTCCAATTCGTGCCGATGAGATTAACGGATTAAGTGAAATTTTAACACAGGTCGGTGAAATACGGACACTACCGCATCATTTGCAACTCGACGACCCCACTCTGTCAGGATTGGATGGCTTCTTTGTTAGTAGATTAAGACGGCGGGCCTTTACAAACTAATGTAAATCTCTACCTCTTTATTAATTATAATTAACGCAGTGTAAATATGTTTACCTCATATTTTTGATTATTATGTATGTCACAAAAATTAACCTTGAAACATATTTCATTGAAAAACATACAAAGCCAACAAAATCAAAAATCGAAGTGTTACAGGATATAAATCAGCACCTGCAATTGTTAACACAAAATTGGTAAATTTATATGTATTACCTTCGGCTTTTAGCTAATACAATTTTTTAGAGTATGCAATGAGGTCATCGTAAACTTTAAACTGTTTCAAGAACAGAGGTTTCTATGCTTAGAGTAATAGCGATAAGACAAAACCGTAACTATTCATGCGTTTTCTATTTATATACTAGAGCAGAGCTTTAATTAATAATGAACCTAATCTTTACAGTAATGCTATAAACAGTTTTTTGTATCCTAGTACTGGTTATCTCTACTGGCTAAGGCAAAGTTGCTTTGCGACATTATCTAACAAGCCAGGTCCACTACCCGATAACTTGAAAAAAATTTTTATGTTATAGTGGCCGAATAAAAACTCAAGTCATGCGGCAGAGGAAATATGTGTATTGTCATTACCATATTTACAAAAACCAGCAAAGTGCTTCAAAATACCACCCTACTTGAACCCAAAATAAGTAATAAAATTTAAAACGAAATATTAAGTATCGTCAATAATCTAAAAAATTATTTTTTAACAATTGACATAAAATAATAATTGTTTTGTATCTATGCCTAGGGTTTAATAGTTTTTATTATTATAGCCTTTTAATAATGAATAAATAAAGTCACTTAAAAAGTAGTAGTGAACTAAACTAAAAATATTTCCTAAATTAAAGAAACAAAAACACACAATAAAACTATTTATGTGATATGCTTGCTTCATATTGATTTGTCTTTTAAAGAATTTTATCATGACATACTGCAGAACCTGTAGATTAAAACTAAATTAACATTTTTATTAGAAAATAATCTTAGCTAAAATAATTGTTAATTATTGAGCACTTTACTCTCGATTTACAATTGTTTGACTTGCTGCTTATATACGGTATAATGAATATACGAGTTTTGCGAACACGCTCTTTATAATCAGTCATGAGAGTTGTAAACCATAAATTAATAATATTACAAAAATGCTGTCATGTTTCATAACTGCTACAATGCTAAGATTTGTCGCTTTTATGCAATTACATACTTTACAATATTTGAACCTGAGACAAACTACTTTAGTGATATAACTTTTGTTCCGCTAGTGCCATACCTGTTCCTAACTAGCTTTTTAGGAAACAGTTGGCGGCTGGACTGTTAAAGCTATTATTTAGTACCAAAGATCTGATCTAGCTAGTTGTCTTTGATTGTAATTTGAGATCAAATGACCACACGACCACATATTTTTGTTAATTACAAACATTAACTAATTGCCCCTACATAAATTCTTATTGAAACCTTACTATAACTTCATGCCTTTTTTTAAAAAGAGTCCAAATGACCAGAAATAACCTCATATAGTAAATGTGGGATAAAATCTTGACAATTAGTAATGCAACGCTGAAATCGATATCAAGGATTGCCTCAGGATATAGTAAAGGCAATTTCACACCTAATTCAGTCATAGAAGCAACTCTTCAACGTATAAAAAGACTGGAGCCAAAGCTGCAAGCCTTTGATCTTATCTTAGCAGAGGCAGCTCGAGAAGCGGCAGATTTAGCAACCAGAGCTATAGAACGTGGGCATGCGATTGGGCCATTTCATGGAATTCCTTTTGCATTGAAAGATCTTATTGATGTCAAAGGATTGATAACAGCTGGTGGCACTGTTGTTTACGCTGATCGTATTGCAACTGCAACAGCTCCTCTGGTCAGTCGCTTGCTCTCGGGAGGCGGTATACTCATTGGCAAGACAAAAACAGTGGAGGTTGCTTATGGAGCTTGGGGAACAAATGAGGTTCGTGGGACGCCCTGGAATCCTTGGGACGAACAAATACACCGTACACCAGGCGGCTCATCTAGTGGGTCAGCTGTTGCTGTCGCATCTGGGATGGCTAGCTGCGCGGTTGGTACTGACACTGGCGGATCAGTTCGTATACCTGCTGCCTGGTGCGGAGTCTCAGGTCTTAAAGTCACAGAAGGGAGAATGCCACTTGAAGGCGTTCAACCGTTGGCACACACTTTGGATACACCTGGAATACTTGCAAATTCAGTTCTCGATACCTCAATAATGTTTGAGATTATGGACGGCCGACACCCGATAGAGATTACTGAAAGTATAAAAAAACAAGTTGGACTTTATGGTGAATTAAAGCGTGGCGTTGCTGGCTTGACCTTAGGGACTCTATGCGAATTAGAAAGAGAAAATATTCATGATACAGTGCTCGAACATTACGACGCAGCGCTTTGCAGATTGGATAGACTAGGGGCACAAATAGTCCCTTTGGAGCTCGAAGTTAGCTCAAAACAAATGCGTGATGACATTGGTATTATTATGTCCTACGAAGCCTATTATCATCATGGTCCAATGTATGAGGAGGCATCAAACAAGATAGATGAACACGTTAGAAAACGCATTCTAGCAGGACGTGATATTACATCCGCTCAATTCATCGAAGCACTTAAAAGAAGAAAACAAAACCAGGTTAAGGTTTTAAAGATGCTGGCTGGGATAGATGCATATATTACACCAACTGTAACCTCTACACCACTGCCAATCTCCTATGTCGATCAGTGTCAAACACCAGCTCGTTTCACGCGCATTGCTAATTATTTGGCATTTTGCGCGATGAGCGTACCTATGGGATTAATTGAAGGAAAAGGACCAACTGGTTTACAGGTGATAGCAAAAGGTCACAACGAATCGATGGCTCTAAGAATAGCGGCGGCTTTCGAAAAAGAATTTGGACATCTGCCTACGCCTCCTGTAGCGTTATTCTAGTGAGAATTTGTATCATTGACCCATAAATCAAGTTACTAGACCCTCTAAATAATATTTTAGAGATCAAATATATTAAATGTTAAGCTCTTAAGACTTTAAATTAATTTTACGTTGAAAAACGACTTAAATAATATCTTTATACCACGATCTACTTCAAACAGCACGGACCTGGCTAAATTTCTAAAATAAATTATCAAACCCACAGTTATCGAAACATGAAGGGCAAGACCATCAGTTAGCAGCCTAATTGCTCGTTAATCTGATGGTAATCTTAGGGGCTATGTATCTGATAGCGCGTTAAGATCTTATTTCATGTAAGCAACAAGTTATTTTAAAAGCCTGAAAAAAGTAGATCAAAAAGTTTCGCGTAGAATGTAAAACTAAATTGCAGGCTGGATTTACCTGAAATTGTCACACCCAACTAATAAATAGCCTATAAGTGTACTCTAAGTTAAATCATTATTAAAAGTCGTAAATTACACCAAATAGTAACGCGTGCTACACTTGAAGCTGTTTTCTATACTAACCTGGCTAATTTTTGGATACCGAAAGGCTAGCTATTACTGATGATAACACCAGTTGCCACGAACTAATATTTGAAAGCGCAATAAATTTCTCATCAACTGCATAATAATTTTTATGTTGACAACGTTAAAAAGAGCCAGTAAACATTTTGCGCCTAAAACTACATGCAGTTTGTATTTATGCTGTAAGAATTATTGAAATAACCATTTCATTTATGCCTAAAGTCACCTACGCATTACGCGAAAGTATATAAATACTTTACTCAAACTGAACTATTCTTAGTCATTTTAATTATCATTTTCTTTACACAAAACCGCCAGCACTTCAACATAACTGAAACACTAAATTTAACATTCATAAAATGTTGTTTTATATTGTTCCATGCAGAAGTTATAAGCTAGTAGGTCCGCACAATTCGTGCGAACCATGATTTCAAAATAATCACTTAGCAATGAGCCAATAGATAATTGCATTTACAATCTGAAAATAATTTCCATCATCTTAAGAAGATGTAGTATGAGAATTTTAAGGAAAGCACTTCATTCGCATAAATAACAGATTTAGAGATTGTCATCCAATTTGTTACCTAATATTGAAAGGCTGGTTGAAGAAGAACATGATGGTGGTACTGATAATTGCGGTTGCTGAATGCCAGCGAGAGGATCATCTGAACGTCGTGATTTACCTTCAAAATAGCCACCCTGTTCAATAGACAGAGATCTGTGATGAACATCGCCTTCAACATGACAAGTTGCTTGCAACATTACCTTACCACCACGAACTGATCCCATCACGTACCCCCGCACTATTACTTCTTCAGCATTTACAGCCCCTTGAACACGAGCCTTCTCTCCTACCAAGACATACGTAGCGTGAATGTCACCCTCTATTTCACCATCAACTTGTATCTCGCCGGTTGAGATTAAATTTCCCTGTATCTTGAGGTCAGGCCCAATAATTGATGGATCACCGCGTTCTCCCCTGGATATTAATTGAGATGACGAACGTGACGGCAGCCTTGTTGTCGATGCACCTGGCTTAAAAGATCCCTGCTGCGGTGCTGTATTAAGTTTATCCGCTTCTTGTTCAGATTTCTTACTTCCAAAATTTGATAACATACTCTAAATCCTCTCCACGCTTACTTACTATATTAAAACGGATCTCAGCTGTAGCAGTAATAATTTTACTGCTCATCAAGAGCTTTGACTCTCTTTTAATTAAGTACCGTAATTCAAAATGTTGCGATTGATTATGAAATAAACATAACTCCATTAAGACCACAAATATGTCTCTGGCACGGATTAAGCCTCAAGATAAAGTCATTACTAGTAAAACTAATAGCGAAGCTCTTTAACAATATTTAATTTTTACTTTTGCTATTAACAAACAAACTGTGACTGCAAAAATGGAGTGGACACCCTTAAGGTTTCTTGTTCTAAATTGAATTTTTGGATAACATTAACTTTTATCTTTAAAGAAAACGTAGATTAGTTTAAGTAAAGCTAACATAAATTTAGAACATTTTGAAATGATATATTCTGAAAAGTGGAATCTTCTAAAAAAATTTACACTTTTTAACAAAACCTTGTTTTACGCTACCATCATAATAAGCACGTTTATCAATCAAGTAGATTTATTCTAATTGAAACTAAAAATTACTTCTCATACTTACATCAATGAATTGCAGTATAAAGCGATCGAAGATCCTCCCCCAATAAGCTACATCACACTAAATCCTGCACTAAACCATCTCTTATAATGTTGTTTAAATTAATTCCTCCAGCCGAGCTTAAAGCAATTTTAGCGCTGAATTATAGACAGCATCAGCATGTCCAGGAATTTTTACTTTTCTCCATATGTTTGCAATTTTCATATCTGTGTTAATCAGAAATGTAGTCCTCTCTACACCCTTGTATTTTTTTCCGTACATCGACTTTTCAACCCAAACGCCATAGCTTTCAACTACCAGTCTTTCAACATCTGAAAGTAAAAGCACCTTTAAGTCATGCTTATCCTTAAATTTGGCATGTTTTTCGGTGCTGTCAGGAGAAATTCCTGCGACCTTGATCCCAGATTCTTCAAACTCACTTTGCAAGTGGCTAAATGCTAAGGCTTCTTTAGTGCAACCGGCAGTATCATCTTTCGGATAAAAGAATAATACTACTATTTTTCCTTTCAGCGAGTATAATCGGAACTTTTCGCCATTCTCGGCAGGCAATTCAAAGTCAGGTGCGGTAGAGTCTAGTTCCAACATTATTTTGCTTCTCTATATTTATTATTACTGGTTATATATAAATTACGTTTTGAAGTTGAATTATTTATAGTACGTTTTACTCTTAAATGCCGATTAAGGCATACGAGTCCTAATGATTTTTAAGAAAATTTATCATATAGTAATCTTCAGTATGTATATATATCAAACAACAAATAATGAAGCATAAAATAAAAACTCAAAAAAATAATGTAAGTATTAATACCAGCGGGTATTAAAAACTTTTAGTTTAGAATAACCATTATCTAACATAATAAAATCAAATTCAACATTGCTAAAATCCTTAGGTCTTTGCACTCGCTTGTAGAATTAGATAGACATAATATTATAAGTTAAAAGTATTTTCTACAATCAAGAGCTACATACATTGCTGGAAACCAAGCGAACATGAAATACGCTAATCAGCACTGCCCACAGCCGCAGAACTGCAACGAAATCTCACTTGCAGGAGAGGATAAACAGACTATTATTGAAGCATTGAAGAGAATAGGAGTTGAAGACAGTCAACTAATGATGCGAGCGTCACAGATTTGGAAATGGATCTATGTACGTGGTGCTCGTTCAATCAACGAAATGACAGATGTCTCTAAAGTATTACGTGCACAATTAGAAAAACAATTCACTCTGGATCGCCCCGAGATTATTTCAGAGCAAGCTTCTAAGGATGGCACCCAAAAATGGCTCCTACGATTAAAACAACTAGAAACAGATCGTTATGCACCAGAAATTGAATGTGTTTACATCCCTGAAACTGACCGCGGAACACTTTGTATTTCAAGCCAAGTTGGCTGTACCTTAAATTGTTCTTTCTGCCACACTGGAACACAACGCTTTGTGCGTAATCTCACAACTCAAGAAATCGTTGCACAAATCCTTGTTGCACGCGACCGTATTGGCGATTGGCCAAACATAAAACTCGATGCGGTCGGCCACCTATTTCCAAAAACCCGTCGAAAAATAACTAACCTAGTTTTTATGGGTATGGGTGAACCTTTATACAACTTTGAAAATGTAAAAAGATCTGTTTTGATCGCTTCAGACAATGAAGGAATATCTCTGTCGAAA
>JABSQE010000039.1 GCA_013214245.1 Hyphomicrobiaceae bacterium | reverse complement strand
TTAAATTTTTCTCCGGTTTTAGTTTGAAATATAAATTTGGCATTAGATGCGTGTACTTGACTTCCAGTTAAGAGGGTTTGTCAATATTTTCATTTCTCATGACTCTACACGCCGCCAAAGGTCTAGAATTTAATACTGTGTTTTTACCTGGCTGGGAAGAAGGTCTTTTTCCTCACCAGCGCTCAATTGATGAGGGTGGTCTTTCTGGTCTTGAAGAAGAGCGTCGACTTGCATACGTAGGCATGACAAGAGCTAGACAAATAGCTAAAATATCGTTCGCTCAAAACCGACGGACACGCGGTCTATATCAACAAGCGATACCTTCCAGGTTTATAGACGAATTACCAGAAAAACACGTTATGGTACAAGAAAGCTACTCACCATTTAGCGGTGTCTATAAAAATTTTAATACTTATATTTCAAGACCTTATGAAAATAACCATCATGAGAGTTCTGATCTTAGTTTTAAAAGTAATTATGAAACACCAGGATGGCAGAGAGCGCAGAAGCATCATCAAAACCAGCAACCAATACCATTAAGGCACTCACCAATTGATATCGAAGGACAACTAGTTAATAGATCTATTGACACTACACCTGCCTTCTCTGTTGGAGCTCGCGTATACCACCGAAAATTTGGTTATGGTCATGTAACTGAAGCCGAAGGTGAAAAACTTACAGTCGAGTTCGAAAATATAGGTTGCAAGCGTGTAATTGATTCTTTTTTACAAGAGGGGTGAATAACCCAGCCCGCTTGTACAAAACCAATTTTAGTAATATAATTTTGTTTTGTATCAATCAAATGAATCACTTCGTTTCATAATCTGCTAAAAGTCGACGTCTATGTGTTAAATATGTTCAGAGAATTTTCTTCAACAAAAAAGAAAACAAGCCTTTAGAAAAAGTTAAATCCCTTCCACATATGCTCATTGGTTTCAACAGAACTTTAGGAAATTTTAATTTAGTATTAGAAACATATCAAACGTAGTATAATTCAGAATGACGTGATAAAGTTGTAAATAGACATTAATACACTTGCTAGATTGTACTGTTATTTCTGAATTTAGAGGGATTTCTAGAACAATACAAAATTCTCAACTTTTCACTGTGATATTCTAAGGAAAGATACTGCTATGCCAGCTTTAACTGAACCTAGCTTTCTTCAGTCCGTTGATGCGATGTTCTCACAAGCTGTGGCTCTTATGGATCTCCCTCCGGGCTTAGCTGAGAAAATTCGCGTTTGTAATTCTACTTATACAGTGCGTTTTGGTGTACGATTGAGGGGAGAAGTGCATACATTCGTAGGGTACCGATCCGTGCACTCCGAGCATAACGAACCGGTTAAGGGTGGTATCAGATATGCTCCATCTGTGTGTCATGACGAGATCGAAGCTTTGGCTGCACTTATGACCTACAAATGCGCGTTAGTTGAGTTGCCTTTTGGCGGTTCTAAAGGAGGGCTCAATATTAACCCAAATGATTGGGAACCCCATGAGGTTGAACGCATTACACGCCGTTTTACCTACGAGCTAACCAAGCGTAATCTTTTACACCCAGCCCAAAATGTTCCTGCACCGGATATGGGAACCGGAGAACGTGAAATGGCCTGGATCGCAGATGAGTACAAGAGACTTAATTCAACGGAAATCGATAGTTTAGCCTGTGTTACTGGAAAACCTGAGCATATTGGTGGCATCGCGGGTCGTCGTGAAGCTACTGGTCGCGGAGTCCAATTCGCCCTACAGGAGTTCTTTAGACATCTTCAAGACGTGAAGAAAGCTAACCTTTCAAAAGGACTTGCCGGAAAACGCGTTATAATACAGGGTTTTGGAAACGTAGGCTATCATGCTGCCAAATTTTTACAAGAAGAAGACGACACACGAATTATAGCTATAATTGAAGCTGATGGAGCACTTGTAAATTTAGATGGACTACGTGTTGAAGATGTTAAACAACATATTACAGAAACTGGCGGGGTAAAAGATTTTCCTCATGCAAAGTATATTAGTAATGGAAGCTCCATACTAGAAATGGATTGCGATATACTTATACCAGCAGCCTTGGAAGGTGTCATAAATTGTTCAAATGCTGAAAACATCAAAGCTCCATTAATAATAGAAGCAGCTAATGGTCCTATTTCATTTAATGCTGATACAATTTTGAATAATAAAGGTACTATTATAATTCCGGATATGTTTGCAAATGCGGGCGGTGTTACCGTCTCATACTTCGAGTGGGTTAAAAATTTATCACAAATTAAATTTGGTCGATTGCAACGACGACAAGAAGAAGGGCGCAATCGACTTTTAGTGAATGAATTAGAACGAGTTATTGGTCAACAGTTACCGGAGGCATTTAAAAGAAAATATCTTCAGGGAGCTGCTGAAATAGATCTTGTTCGTTCAGGATTGGACGATACCATGAGAAGCGCATACCAAGCCATGAGCTCAGTCTGGCATAGTCGCAAAGAAATACAAACATTACGAGTTGCAGCTTACATCGTAGCAATTAATCGAGTATCTGAGAGTTACAACTCCCTGGGCATATAGACTTAACTAATGATTAATTACAAATTAGCGAATTGAACTTAAATATGCACATTAGCTAATTACGCAGAAACTGTTAAATCAAGTACCTGTTAGCAATCAGAATTATCAACTATAGCGATAGCACTGTTGCGCTTAACGATTTGTTGTTGAATTAAGGATGAAGTTTTACCATTGAATTATTCCTTAAAACAGTGCTTTCTTAAAAAAACTTTTCCTATTTCATTAGTACTTATTTCGGAGCTCATAACTAGATTGCGGCTCCGAAACAATGATTTAGTGGATGTATGGGATTTGAAGCTTCTAAATTATAGTTTCATTTAATTGTGTGCCTTGTTTATCCCATATACATGTGCCAGCCTTTGTTCTAACTACACTTTAAGTACTTAATCTGGTACAAATTCACTTTTAATCAAAATTCTTCTCTTAAACGAGGTCATAACTGTTTAGAGTATAGTTGATGAAATAATGATCTCAATATACCCAAAAAATTTGTAATATCGAAAATAATTGATGTAGTGATGTATGAATAGTTTTTCACGCTTATCTATGTCCCACATATATTTTATACTAATAGATGTAGATCATACATCACTATAATTCCTAGGAAGTTTCTATATTAGTCTTCCTGTCAACAATTAATTTTCCAGTAACACTAAGCCCCACATCTGACCCATAAATCATGAATAATTTTAGTAATTAGCCTAATAATGAATGACGAATACCATTGATTGATAAGTCACCAAAAATTTTGTAAAATTTAACACAGAATATGGATACACCGAATTACCAGAATTGTTTGAGGTAAAGTATACCGAACACGACTAGGTATAATATCAATTAATTCGAATATATATTAACATGCCGTTGTTCTGAACCGGCAAGAACAAGCGCATAACCCACCAATACAAAAATAAGCCACGCTGGTATTGATACCATAATGAGTATAGCATAGTTCCAAACGGCAGAATGCAAATAACCCTTAAAAATTATAGTCAACTCATTAAGAGTGTTGGGCGAAATTGAATTTGCATGTTGCACAAGAGAATAAAACAATGGCTTTGTGTCACCAATTTGCCATCGTGTTACATCTGCAGTAAATGCGAACACCGCAGCAATCATAAGAGCGTAGCTGATAAATCTAGCAAATAGACGTACTGTTATGACAAATAAATAAAAAAATGCAGTTAGAAACTCTGAAATACATATAATGAGTATCGACAAAATCCCGTTCATCTCACCAGACTACTCCATATACGCAAAACAGTTAAAAGTCTAAATCTAATAACTCGAGCTGTACTACCTAACGATAGCAGTTGTAAATAACTCAAATGTTGTATTCAAATAGTTTAAACATGTATCCGTAGTTCAAGACTTTTTTTATACAACTGCTTTTCAATATCTTTTACCATGTGTACATAGTCAAGCAATATAGGGATTAAATCTTATCAAACCTTGATAATCTCTACCTCGTACTTTAATTACACTGTAACTTCAGGCGTAATTCATTACGTTTCATATCTATTGAATTCGTAACAATTTGCTTCTCCATCCCCAACTCGATTAAAGAAGCTTCTGCTAGCTGTAAATTGGCTTCAATCATAGCAGGTACGGCACAGGTTACACCTTTTTCATAGAGATGGCGTGCATGCTCAGCATCTCGAGCACGCGAGACGATTATACTTTTTGGGTTAATGCTCTGGATACAGTATATTACTTCATCGACGATATTGGGTGAATTGATTGTTATCAAAACAGCTTTTATATTTCTAATTCCAGCCTTATGTAAAAATTTTTCATTACGTGCATCACCAAAATAAACAGGACGCCCACGCTTTCGTTCTGAAGTTACATTTACTGGATTATAATCAATAGCAATATGAGGAATGTGTTGCTCATCCAATATTTCAGAAAGTAAGCGACCTACACGTCCAAAACCAACAATAATCGCCTGACCAGATATTTCATGAGTATTCGGCGATTCAAGAAGCGCTAGCTCCCGCTTTTCACTCACTTTGCGTTTAGAAAGGAGGTTTTGCCCTATAATATCAAGAACTGGGATAAGCAACATAGATAATACTGTTATAGCAAATACTTTAGCTGACAGATCAGAATCAATAATGCCGTTAGCATTTGCTAGACCTATAACTATGAAAGCAAACTCTCCCCCAGATGCTAGTAAGCACGTAATTTCGCAAATTACTGAAAAAGGCATACGAAACAGGGATAGCAATCCTATTATAACAAAAGCCTTAATGAGTATTATGCCGAGAGTACCGAGTAACACAACACTAGGTTCTGCTATGATAGTGCGGACATCTAGGCTCATGCCCACTGTAAAAAAAAAAACACCCAGCAAAAGACCTTTGCCAGGTTCTACAGTCGACTGAATAGCACGGCGAAACTCAGTTTCAGCAAGCAACAAACCAGCAACGAACGCTCCAAGTGCCATTGAAAGTCCAGCAACACCTGTTACCAGTCCGCTGGCTACAATGACTAATAGAGTCGCTGCAGCAAATAACTCCTGACTTCCAGATGCTGTTACATGGCGAAAAAGTGGTCTAAGCACCAACCATCCTATGCCAACAACTGCAAATAACGCAAGTCCGGCTTGTGTCAGTGCTGTTAAGAGCCCTTCAACAACACCCATGCCACTATCACCAGCCAAAACGGTTACTAAAAAGATAAGAGGAATAACTGCCAAGTCCTGCATTAGTAGAACCGCGAACGCAGTACGCCCAGTACCAGTCGCAAGGCGTTGTTGCTGAGCTAATAGCTCGATAACAATAGCTGTAGATGAAAGAGCAAGACTCAGCCCAATAAGAACTGCTGAAGCCGGAGACAAACCAATCAAGCAAAAAAAACTGGTAATTACAATAGCTGAAAGCAGTATTTGTGCACTGCCGAGACCAAACACTAAGCGCCGCATCGTAATCAGACGCTGTATCGAAAGTTCAAGCCCTATTAGGAAGAGCAAGAATACCACGCCAAGTTCACCTATTCGGTTTAGAACATGGTCGGGTGAAATTGTAAGCCACTTGAGAAAACTATCAGGAGATCCTAATAATACTATACCAGTTGGACCAAGCACGAAACCGGAGATGAGATAAGCAATAACAGGACTTAATTTAAAACGACGCACAACGGGAACGACAACTGCTGCCGTTGAAAGAATAATCAAGGCGTCTTTGTAAATCTCAACATTTGTGGCACCAGCCATTAATTTCGCCCTTTCAAGCCACTATATAGATTTCTCTATGTAGAAGGCTATAGTCCTAAATCGATAAAGCGAGAGCGATATGATATTACCTCTACCTTGCATAACTCAAAAGGGACGCTTCAACACATATCAAACCCAGTCATAAAGCTTTATCCAGTGAGAGCCGATTCGATAGCTTTTAGAGCATAACCCGCTTTGGCACCGTTTGACCCACCTGCTTGTGCCATATCGGGTCTGCCACCACCGCCCTTACTTCCAAGAGCTTTTGCTCCAGCTCTGACTAGATCTACAGCATTGTATCGTTCTGTCAGATCTGAGGTAACGCCCACAGACAAACTCACTTTATCGTCTTCCGTCAAATTAATAATAACAACCACACCTGACCCAACCTTCTCTTTACCATTGTCAACGAGACTGCGAAGATCTTTTGGATGAAGCCCTTTTACCAGGCGGGAAAAAAAAGTTACCCCTGCAATATCACGAACTGAATTTTCTATAGCATTACTGTCAACCATTGCAGCACTACTAATCGCAAATTGCCGCTTTAAATCAGCTAGTTGCCGTTCTAGCCGCTTTCGCTCATCTAGAAGAACCATCACCTGCTTAAAAATATTCTCAGGCTTAATACGAAGTAGGCCTGCAAGCTGAGTAATGCGCTCGTCTTGCTTTGATAAATATGAGCGTGCTTTGCTAGCTGTCAACGCTTCAATACGCCTTACACCAGCAGACGATGCTACCTCCCCAATCACACGAACGATACCGATATCTCCAGTACGCGATACGTGTGTACCTCCACAAAGTTCCACCGACCATGATACATTAGCATTTGTATCTATATCACTGGCTCCCATGGAAACTACACGGACTTTATTATCGTATTTTTCACCAAACAAAGCTGTAGCACCCGCTGAAATAGCATCATCATAAGTCATTAAACAGGTATCAACAGCAGAGTTCTTCCCAACGTATGTGTTGACAAGGGTTTCAACTTCAATAATTTCCGTATTACTTAATGGTCGCGGGTGAGCAAAGTCAAAACGCAAACGCTCTGGCCCGACAAGCGACCCTTTTTGTTCTACATGATCACCCAACACTGTGCGAAGAGCCTTGTGCAGCAAATGTGTCGCGGAATGATTAGCACAAGTAGCTAAGCGCAAACTACTATTTACCCTTAGCTCAACGGTGTCACCAACTCTGAAAGCACCACGAATTACTTCACCTTTATGAACAAATAAGTCTCTTGCCCTTTTCTGTGTATCAATAATCCGCATAATGTTGTATTGGCCACACTGTAAAGTGCCTTTATCTCCAAGCTGACCACCGCTTTCACCATAAAATGGTGTTTGGTCAGTTATTACGTGTATTACATCACTCGCTTCTATAATATCAAGCTCTCTACCATCATTGACTAATGAAAGAATTTTACCACTTGCTATCTCAGTATTGTAACCAAGAAATTTAGTTCCCCCACAACGTTTACGTAATTCAAGCCAAATCGGTTCTACAACAGATTCACTTGCATTTTTCCAGGTGGCACGTGCTTCACGCCTCTGCTTAGCCATAGCCATATCAAATCCATCAACATCAACGGTAATATCACGTGCTCTTAAAGCATCCTGTGTCAAATCGAGTGGGAAACCGAAGGTATCGTACAAATGAAACGCAACATCACCGGAAAGCATATCACCTTTAGACAAAGCTTCAGTATTGTTCTTAAGCAGAGTAAGACCGCGTTCTAATGTCTTACGAAAACGAGTTTCTTCGGCATAGAGAGTTTCTGAAACTAATGCTTTCCTGTATACCAATTCTGGATAAGCATCTCCCATCCCATTAGCAAGGACCGGAACTAAACGATGTAGCAACGGCTCTTGCATCCCGAGCAAATGGGCATGCCGCATAGCGCGGCGCATAATCCGCCTCAACACATAACCACGACCCTCGTTAGAGGGTAAAACACCGTCCGCAATTAGAAAGCTCGAAGCTCGTAAATGATCTGCTATTACCCGATGGCTAGCCGTTGCCTGACCCAAAGCTTTTACTCCGGTTAGTTCAACTGAGGCTACTATCAAAGTCTTTAAAACATCTATTTCGTAATTATCATGTGTACCTTGAAGTAATGCCGTAATTCGCTCTAACCCCATACCTGTATCAACTGATGGTTTTGGTAAATCAACACGTAAGCCAGAGTTTATTTGATCAAACTGCATAAATACAAGATTCCATATTTCAACGAAACGGTCACCATTTTGATCTCGAGAACCTGGTGGACCACCAAAAATATGATCACCGTGATCGTAGAAAATCTCTGAACAAGGTCCACAAGGCCCAGTATCACCCATAGTCCAAAAGTTATCCGATGTCGCGATTTTGATTATCTTATCATCTGAAAAGCCAGTTAATCTCTTCCAGATTTGAAAAGCCTTTTCGTCTTCATGATATACAGTTACATATAACTTATTTTTGTTAAGGCCTAACTCCTTGGTGATAAAGTTCCAAGCAAGCTCTATAGCTCTGTCTTTGAAATAGTCACCGAATGAGAAATTACCCATCATTTCGAAAAAGGTATGATGACGCGTAGTGTAGCCAACATTATCTAAGTCATTGTGTTTACCACCGGCACGCACGCATTTCTGTGCAGTTGTCGCACGACTGTAAGAACGATACTCTTGACCTGTAAAAACATTTTTAAATTGTACCATGCCAGCATTGGTAAACATAAGCGTAGGATCATCATGCGGCACTAGAGGTGCTGATGTTACTTTCTCATGACCATTTTTAACGAAATAATTAAGGAAGGTGGTGCGAATATCGTTGACGATGGTCATGAAACTCTCATCATAGAAATGGAATTAATAGCAATAACATATGTTTTGTTATCATAATAAATGTCATCTGCAACGTCTATTAACGAATTAATATCGTCACACTTTTTTTAAATAGTGCACAAGTTCACCTAAAGAAGTAACTAGGATCTAACATTGCTAACTTTTAGTATCAACACATATCCTGACTTCTAAATGAGACTTAAAAGATGATACGTCGTAGTATAATTGCTTGCAAAATCTAACTCATAATTTTTTTTAATTGCTGATTAAAACACCAGAGCATCTCAAGCAACGCTTAAACTCAAAATTGTACGATTTACAGCAAGTTTACAGATATATATTGACACCTTTGGATCACCCCTCATTTATTTATGAGTTTTATCAAGGGTGTTTTTATTTCCTAACTACTTATTAGTGGTAAATAGATCGAGTATGTCCAGTTATTGCGTTTTCCATTGTTTTGAACTAGGGCTTAAGAATGTGTTATTCTTGACCAAACTTATTGCACCTGCAAATTACACCTGTAAAATACGTTCCCGATACCAAAAGTTAATATGCTGGAGCTAGCAACTAAATACTTCAGAAATAATGATGCTAGCGATCAATTGTTAGTGAAAATCGTTATTACATAAAACTAGCCAAAGTTATAGTTCGAATTTACAATGTTATATTGGCCTGCTGGCATTGCAGGCCAATAGTGTGCTGGAAAAGGTATAGCCATAAACCTGTAATAGCTAGTCCTTTACCTGTATCAATCCATCACAATTTCACATGTGGATAAAAAGTACGAAAGTTCAACAATCTGTTAGTTATTGTCGGATTTATATAGGTGTCGTAACTCGACAATAAAATATCGCATCTGAGCATTGTCAACAGTGCGCTGGGCAGCATTCTTCCAAGCGTCGTACGCTGTTGTATGATTTGGATAAATGCCGACGATATCAAAATTATCCAAATCTTTAAATGTCGTACCGCTCACATCCTCCAACTCCCCGCCGAAAACCAAATGTAAGAGTTGTTGAGTTTTTTCAAGTTTACTCATGCTATTTCCTTCCGATTCCGATCTAGATTAGATTTAGGGCTGTACAGCTCCTTACAACCCTCCTAGCATTATTTAATGACGTCAATACACTCTACCTAAGACATGTTAACTTGCTGCACCTGTTAAATAATCTACTGTTAGTATTTCGATTTAAAGCAGGTATCTATATTACAATGATATTCTGCAACCGTAGTAAAACTAAACTAAATGTGACTAAAAAAATTCAGAGTAGATCTGTACAATCAGAAAGTCTCAACAATATTTTAGTAGAGACAAAAATATCCACGCTCATAAAATTTATTAGCTCGACTACATGCCATTGTCATTAATATTCTTATCATGCCTAACATGTTAGCTATCCCCTTTTTTTAAAGCTGAATTCTATTGTGTTAATTAGCTTAAAAGCATATCGGAAAGTATCCCAATCAAGAATATCCACCCAACGACCTTATTAGATTTAAAACGGGCAAGGCAATTCGCTTCATCCATAATATCTAGCGTTAATACCTGCCATGTTAGCTGCAACATGATGGCGCTTAAAGCAAACATCACAAATGTATTAGCACCTGCCATTATCGCTGCCATAACCCAGAATACCATTGCAGAGGAATAAAATAACACCAGCCATCGCTGTGTAGCAGCACCAAAACAAAGTGCAGTAGATTTCAACCCTAGGACTGAGTCATCGCTTTTATCCTGGTGAGCATAGATGGTATCGTAGCCAGTAGTCCAAAAAACACAACCAACATAAAGAGATATGGTTGCAAATGAAACCCCACCTTGCACTGCTGCCCAACCAACAAGAGCTCCCCACTTGAAGGTCAAGCCAAGCACCAACTGTGGCCAATATGTAAAACGCTTGGCAAAGGGATACAAGCCAACTAAGATTAGTGAGCTAGCTCCGATCAAGATCGTAAATGAGTTGAATTGTATAAGCACTAAAAAGCCTACCACGCTAAGAGCAATTGCGAAGCAAAGAGCTTGTTTGGTCGTTACCTGGCCAGCAGGAATAGGACGCATCGCAGTACGTTTGACCAGCCCGTCATAATCACGGTCTATAATGTCGTTCCAGGTGCATCCAGCTCCTCTCATGACTACAGCACCTATAGCAAATAAAAGCATGAACCAGATGTTAGGCTCGCTGTGCCCTGCCGCCAACTCAGACAACAACTGCCCCCACCAGCAAGGTAAGAGCAACAGCCAAAGACCAACCGGACGATCAAGGCGAGCTAGCTTCAAATATGGCTTGAGCAAATTCGGCGCAAATCTGTCCACCCAATTATCTAACAAAGCATCTGCAACTACTGGTGAGCTATTAATATTTTGGTTCATGAAATATTACGTGTGGCAAACTTTAGCATAATGCCTTTACATAACACACGCACTCCTTGGTTCTTTTCAAAGAAATACTATCTTAAATCATAGAACGTCTTAATTGCAGAAAATCGCAATAATACTTGCAGCATCAGTCAGTTTTAATCAAAACGTAAGATATGTATCATGCCTCTTCGTGATTTCAAATCACAGCGTCTTTATTGCAATGTTGCTATGAAAGAAGTTGGGAAACACATTTATTGTACACCGGCACAAGCAAATTACATCTTACATTCTTTGCGACTAAGAAGTGGGGATACTATCCTGACTTTCAATGGGTACGATGGTGAATGGTGTGCCCGTCTCAATTTACAAAGCAAAAAAAAGTGTAGTCTCGAATTACTGACGCAGGTGCGCCGACAAACTATCGGACCCGATATCCAGTATTTATTTGCCCCCCTCAAGCGCGAGCGCCTGGATTACATGGTTCAAAAAGCAACAGAATTGGGTGTGGCAAGCATTAATCCTATTTACACAAAACATACAGTAGCAAATCGTGTAAATTTAGATCGAAATCGC
>JABSQE010000038.1 GCA_013214245.1 Hyphomicrobiaceae bacterium | reverse complement strand
GTCATAGATGCTGTATTTACAATCCTTGCATTATCCGGGGTGTAAGAAAGTATCTCGCGCGGTACTAGTGATCCGGCATACAGGCAAACAGGACAACGTTCAATTACTCTCATTCCCCGTAGTGTTATTAAATCAGCTGCCCCCGGACCAGCACCTATGAAGTATACCGTCATATTGTGTTCTTCCTCTTAGCTGCATAACCGCGCGGTGTGAAGACTAACCTACGACCGTCTCCTGTCGTAAATAATTCCGTTGAGCAGGCACCCACAATGATAATCGAAAGCATATCTACTTGTGATGGCTCAAAACTTTCTAAGGTTGTAACTTTTAAATTCTCTGCTGCCCTACCGAGGTTGGTAGCTTGTATGACAGGCGTACTCATAGGGCGGTGCTTACTTAAAATATCCAATGCACTTTCCAATTGCTTGATGCGTCGTATGGAACGTGGATTGTAAAAAGCTACAACAAAATCTCCTACAGCAGCAGCTAATATACGCTTCTCAATTATATTCCAAGGGGTCAGAAGATCAGACAATGAGATGCAACAAAAATCGTGTCCTACTGGAGCCCCAACACGCGCTGCTGCAGCTTGAAAAGCGGAAATTCCTGGCACTATTGTTACTGCAACACGGTATGCTGCATCACTTAAGCCACTTGTTGTAGGATCAAGTGCTAAAATTTCACACAACAAAGTAGCCATAGCATAAATGCCTGCATCACCGGAACAAATTAGAGCTACATCGAGCCCATGACTTGCCAACTCAAGTGCGTGGCGAACACGCTTTTCTTCCTCGCCAAGAGAGAAGCGATGATTCTCTTGTCCACTCCAAAGATCGCTGATTAGATCGAGATAACGATCATAGCCTACCCAAACATTTGCACGTTTAAGCAAAGCAACACACTCTTGACTACGCCACTTCGAGGTTCCAGGGCCAACTCCAATAACAGCTACTGAGCCACGAGCTCTACCGATTGTACTTGGATTAATAATATTATTAGAAATTGCAATAGCACATGTTGCTCGCGCTGTTTTGCGTTTTTCAAGTAAGAGAGTAGTGGCACCACTTGCTACTAAGGCGGCGCCTTCGGCAACCCCCGGAACACCCGTTTCACGGTTAACTGTATCTGAAGGGTTAGGAATGTTGTGTCTAACAGTGTTGATAGTATCAGCAGAGAGGAATCGTGCTGGGACATCAAGATAATTGGCAGCGGCATGTACAGCCGTCTCATCCGCTTTTCGATCTATAGAAACGATGCACGCAACAGACTGTTTTGCAAGTCCGGTCTCGTGTATGGCGCTATCAACAAGTTTAATCATCTCATGCGAAGGACATCCACGATCCGAACCAACACCTATAATTACGCGCTGGGGATGAAAAATGAGTTCACGTTCTAATGGAGAGGTTGTACTCATCGTTGCTATTAAGCGAATCGTAGCGTCATCTCTCCTTGGGCACGGAAGGGCGGATAACCACTTTAAACTGGGGTCAATTGCGACTGACGCACCTGCTATAAGATCTGCCATTACTATCTTTGCGTTATTAGGATTGGCGAGTATCCAACCATCTGGAGGTTTATCTAAAGCAATACCGAGCGTGAGGTCACCAGTTGTTGTAATAGCTGCTTGTCCATTTAGTAGATTAGCTACTGTATGTGCTAAATCATTTGCTCCGCGGTGGTTGCCGACAAGTGGAACAACGTTACTGCCGTCTGCAGCAACTGCAATAACCGCTGGCTCGCTATGCTTATCGCATAGCAATGGCGCAATAGTCCGCACGAGAAGGCCAGCTGAACATATCCCTATAATCACATGGTTCTGAGAAAAGAGGTTCCTGATATGTTCTGTCGTATTTTCGAACAACACGTCAACTTCTGAGTGAGTCAAACGCGAGGCAAGACCATGGATTTTAGTGTTAGGAAGATGAGCAGCAATTTTTAGTGCTATTTGCAACCCACTAGTATTAAGAAGAAAGATAACAATTTTCATGGCTCTACTCTATTATGCATTGATATCAGAACCATAGAAAAATAAGGTTGTACACCAGTATGATTTTGACGATAAAATTCGTCGAATGAAATAATATGCTGGTCGCCATGTGATACGGTCGATACTAACAAAGCTCGCTTTTCAAGCCTTTTTAGACGAATGGTGTGTGAAACTTTATCGAAGTGACGGCCTAATTTAATGATAATTGCCGCCTCACAATTTTCTAATTCAAATTCTAGGCGTGTAGTGTCAAGCGTAGCTGGCAAAATTTTTATGACATCGTTACGACTTGCAAGCGGCAATCCAGCAGCCGCAGGACCTGCTGTTAAGGATGAAATTCCAGGCACTACACATGTCATGAAGTTACATGCTACTCGTGTGTAGATGTGTATTGCACTGCCGTAAAAGAAAGGGTCTCCTTCGCAAAGGAGCGCTATAGAGCATCCTGATTTGAGGTGTTTTATAATTTTCTCTGCAGCACGTTCGTATGCTATTTGCGCTGATGAAGGATTAATTTCCATTGGCAAATGAAAGGGGAGTTCCTTATGTACTTTGGTAATATGACTCGTAACAATATCGCGTGCTCGGGATTTGCCCCCGGAGACATAAGGATATGCGATGATATCTACCAAATTTATGATGCGGACCGCCTTCAGGGTTAGAAGATCGGGATCGCCTGGGCCAACACCAACAATGAAAAATCGAGGACTTTGGGAATTGTAAATCATGGCTTAATGAGTCGTAGTTGCATTACAGCTAAGGCAGGTTGTAATCCACGAAACCTACCAATGGTTTTAACGTATGACAAAGCAATGTTAATCAGTTCACCACCAAGTTTTTTGTGCCATTCACTGAGCACAGCCTGACCTTCTATGGTTACGGCATTTGCTACGAGCCTACCACCAGACCGTAATGTCATCCAGCAAGTTTCTAAAACTTGTCTATTCGAGCAGGCACCGCCAATAAAAATAGCATCTGGCAGCGGGTATAGTTGTAGACTATCTGGGACAGATTCAGTGACTATCTCTAGGTGTGGTACGTTTAAATTAAGAGAGTTGTTTCGAACTATTGTTGCTCGTTTGTCGTCGTGCTCAAACGCAATAGCCTTGCTGTTAGGCGTACAGCGAAGCCATTCAATTGCTACTGAGCCGCAGCCGGCTCCTACATCCCATAAACGCTCGTTAGGTTTAGGGGTTAAAGCTGCGATAGTTATAGACCTAATTTCCCTTTTAGTCAGCTGGCCATCATGTTGAAAGGCACAATCTGGTAGACCCGGAACTGTCGGCAAGTAAGCAGCGTCTTTACTTAACACACACTTGACTGCCACTATGTTTAGCGCCGCAAAGTCACGGATTTCAGTGTTTGTTGCCCGTAAATCATAACGGGTCTCGTTGAGGCCACCAAGATTTTCAAGCACGCTTACGAAGCTTTCGCTATACATGGTCTGACATAACAAGCGAATAATTTTAGCTGGTGAGCTCCCATCACGTGTGAGTATCAACAATTGAGCATTGGGTGCCAACACCGTATGTAATTTTTCTAACGGCCGCCCATGTAAAGATAGGCAAATCGAATCCTGAAGCGCCCAGCCCATACGCGCAGCAGCCAAGCTCAAAGAAGATGGAGCTGGCAAAACTGTATATTCCTCGCTTTTGAAGGCTGAGGTTAACGTTGAACCAACACCATAATGCATCGGATCGCCTGTTGCTAGCACAACTACAGGCTGTCCAGCCATACTTTTTAACCACGTAATTCCTAAAGAGAAAGGAGATGGCCAGACAAAACGTCGATCATGGGAAATATCCAGGAGGTCTAGCAAGCGTGTAGATCCAACAATAACTACAGCTGATTGAATTGCTATTTCAGCGCGCTTACTAAATGAAGTAGTGCCATCCAAGCTTACACCAACAATAGTTAGCCATGGTGTCATATTTATTGTTCTCCGAACCAGACAGCGTTAAATGCTGCTGCTGCCATCGCACTGCCACCACGGCGACCACGTATCGTTATAAAGTTAATCCCTCTTGGATTTTCTATTAAATCTGCCTTGGACTCGGCTGCACCAACAAATCCTACAGGAAATGCGAATACAGCAGCTGGTTTTTGAACCCCTTTGTCTAAAAGTTCTAACAAAGTAAATAGGGCAGTCGGTGCGTTGCCAATAACAACCACTGAACCTGCAATATGCTTAATCCAGCCATATACAGCAGCAGCTGAGCGAGTAGTATCAAGCTTAACAGCACGCATATCCGTTTCAGGGTCATTAAGAGTGCAGCGTATTTTTATGTTGTTTAAATTGTAGGTAGGTTGCTTTAATGCTACTTTTACCATATTCGCGTCTACTAGAATATTTCTCCCGTTCGCTATCGCATTACGGGTTTCACCTGCGACATCACCACTAAATACAAGATCTTTAACAATATCAACCATGCCACAAGCATGAATTACACGCATTGCAACTGCAACTTCATCAGAATTGCGGAGGCAACTAAAATCAGCTTCACGCTTGATTGTTTCAAATGATTGGCGGTAGATGGCCGCTGGTTGTTTCACATAAATAGATGCCATGACGATCAATCGTTGTTGTTACGTAGTACACTAATTGGACCAAGCGGATGATCTACGTGAGGGTAAGTATGCTGATGTTCATGCCCGTGGTGATGATTAATTATCTTACCTTGCAGACGGCATCTCCCAGTGCAAAATGTGTCACACAATTGACAATCCTCTATTCTGGAACCCGGCGCTGAAGCTCCCATACCTTCAACATGATGATGATGACTATCTTGCGGAGTTCCAACCTCGCTCTCAAAGCCTAATACTTTAGTACGATATTTGCACATTTGACAGTTCATAACATTTTGGCCGTCTAGGATTTCAACAACGCGCTCTACAAAGGTATCAATAACACAAGGGTGATCGTTAAGATAACCGGCACTAACTAGTTGCACCTCGGGATATTGGGCCGCTATTTGTTTGGTAAAACCGTAAATACGATCTATCAAAATGCCGGTAAAAAGAAAATATGGAAAAACAATGACTCTCTTATATCCAAGGCGAACTACATGTTGCAGGCATGGTTCAACAAGCGGGAATGTGACACCAGAATAACCAACCTCACACCATCCGAAACCAAAGCCCTCCCACAGCATACGCGCTATTTTGGATACGTTAGAATTCGCATCAGGATCTGAAGCACCGCGTCCTATAACTACTAAACATATATCCGAATTGTTAACAACGCCATGTCTTTTATTAGCTTTAACTACTGCCTCTTCAATGCGATCAGCTGCAGCACGTAACATCTTTGGGTCAACACCAAGCTCACGCCCATATTCTACTTTTATGCCTGTCTCAGATTGGTAACTAGCTAAAATTGTGGGTATATCGTTTTTAGCATGAGCTGCAGCAAACAGCATGCCCGGTACTGCAAGAATATGATTAACTCCTTTATTTCTTAGCTTGTCAAGACCAACGCGGATGACTGGGTTGGCAAATTCTAGATAACCATACTCTAAGGGCCATTCCGGGAAATGTTGATCTAACCGATTTGAAATGGCAGCAAATTCTGAGACAGCAGCATCAGATCGTGATCCATGACCACATACCATAACGCCAATTTTATCGGCCATAATATTTCCTAAGCAAAATGAACAGATGTTTACCGCCCGCGGCTCCAAAGTATAGTTGCCAGCAGGAAAAACACAGCTGTCCCTATTAACGTTATTATAGCGAATTCAATGTTATGCGAATGCCCACTGACAATATCAAATGTGTGTATTCCGTGTGCTAAGGCGTTTGCCGCTGGCGCGACTATAGCTATTAAAGCAATGAATCCGATACATAATCTCATGTTTTTGCATCCTTTTGTAAATGAAGGCTATATCATACTATTCTTAAATTTTTACGCTGATCTTGATACTGTTAATTATGTCGCTAACCTCAGTTCACCGAAAGAATTAAATTGTGTCAAAGTATTTAACACTGCTCGGTTGCGGTTGTATCTGTTTAACGCTAATAGCATGATCAGAACCTTCTAAACAAGCAAGAAAACAGGTAATAGTCCAGCGACATGAGCGTATGAGGTGTATTGAGTAAACAATGCACAGAAAAAGGCTAGAAGTATCAATGAGACATGGTGGCGATCTATCACAAGTGTCAGTAGCCCATAACACCATAGAGCAAAATTGGCTCGATCTATCAACTGGCATAGCACCGGTTCCATATCCACTTCCAACCGTACCTCTAAGCGATTGGCAAAGGCTACCACAGGACAACTCTATGGAAGAACTAATTGCAAGTGCTAGACATGCGTATAAAGTGCCTTATAGTGCTAGCATTATTGCTGCTCCTGGAACACAAATCCTCATTCAGCTTTTGCCTATCTTACATCCCGATGTGCAACAGGTTCGTATTTTAGGACCGACGTATAATGAACATGCAATATGTTGGGGGCGGAGTGTGAAGAACACACAAACTGTTGTCGATCTTCAAGATCTTAGAAAAGCGGATGTGAGAGTTATAACTAATCCTAACAATCCAGATGGGCGCGTTGTAGATCTAAAAATTCTCAAAGAACTCGCTGAGCAATCTTACCGTGAAAGTCAACTGATGATTGTTGACGAGGCTTTTGCTGATATAACACCAGAAGTTTCAATCGTACCTCATTGTGGTGATTCCGGCCTAATTGTGCTGCGTTCGTTTGGTAAATTCTATGGTTTAGCTGGACTAAGACTTGGATTTGCTATTGGTGCTGTTGACATTATTAAACGTCTGGGGGCGGCCATCGGTCCTTGGGCGATTTCAGGCCCAGCATGCTATATTGCTAAGCAAGCGTTATATGACGACAATTGGGCAAGGAAAGCGCGTTTGGACTATAAAAAGCAGGCCACGAGACTTGATACGATTCTCATAAAGTATGGTATTGAGATCATCGGAGGGACTTCACTATTTCGTTTAGGTCAGTTTGAGAGGGCTGCGCATTTGCATAACGCTTTAGCAAAGCAAGGTATATGGACTAGGAAGTTTTGTCAAAATCCTTGTTGGTTACGTTTTGGGCTGCCTGGACATGCTTCAAATTTCATTCGTTTTGAAACTGCTCTAATTCATGCCTTGAGTACTCTTTGAGGTTGGCTGTGTTAATTACTGAGAATGCAGATATCATACTCCTAATAGCGCTGGCATTAGATAGCTTATTTGGCGAACCAACCTGGTTGTGGAATCGTTTTCCACATCCAGTTGTTTTAATGGGCCGACTTATTGCAGCCACAGAGAAGCGTTTTAACAAAAGACGAACTGGACGTTTTCAAAAACATATGCTGAGTATAATCGGCCTGATGTTTTGGATTGTGGTTGCCGTTGGCATAGGTTTAACTGTGACATTTGCATGGCAATTTACTGTGTTTAGTGGTTTTGTAATTCTTGAAATAATAATTGTGGCAGTGTTAATAGCAGGTCGCAGTTTGTATGAGCATGTCGATGCTGTACGAATAGCGCTAGAGTTTAAATGTCTACGCGAAGCTCGCAAGGCTGTATCTGCAATAGTTGGTCGGAACTCTGAATCACTTGATAAATCAGCTGTGTGCCGTGCAAGCATTGAGAGTGCTGCTGAGAATTTTTCAGATGGTATTGTAGCTCCGGCCTTATGGTATCTTATAGCTGGGCTACCCGGTATTCTTGTCTATAAAATGATTAATACAGCCGATAGTATGATAGGATATCGTACACCACGTTACAAAATCTTTGGCTGCTCAGCAGCTCGCTTGGACGATGTGCTTAACCTTGTACCGGCACGCTTGACAGCTCTCTTCCTAATTATCACAGCATTACTTGGCGACTTTTCAGGTTTCAATGCATTTCGAAGTGTATGGCTTGACGCTAAAAAACATCGCTCTCTAAATGCTGGTTGGCCAGAAGCAGCTATGGCCGGTGCTCTGGGATTAGCATTAGCCGGTCCCCGTGAATACGGTAATGAGAAAATTACTGATGCATGGATGAACACGGATGGTACACAAAAAGCTAATTCAGAGGATATTCTTAGTGCTTTAAATTTAATTTTTAGAGCAAATTGTATGATGGTACTTAGTATTATAATTTTAATCTTTTCTAGTAGAACTAGCTGATCAAAAACACGTACTCAATCTGAATTGCAATAGATTGTTAGACTAACATTTTTAAAGGAATTTTTTTATGGTAGCATGTTCATATTTTTCCATCGCTTCATCCAATTTACTTCTGTATTTTCGAGAATTTTGATTATCCTACTCCTATTGATAAAAAGCTGTTCGGCTCGCTTAGTATTATGCACATAAAGTGTAATATCGCTTAGCTTCTTGTCGAATTTTACAAGTTTGGTTATCATCATATCCATTTTTATCTTAAGGTAACAACAGAGTTCGATATTGTGCGCCGACGCGACGTTATCGTGATTGCGCTCTTTTGTGTTGCTCCAATGTTCGGGTTGGAGGGGGGAGAAGAGTTTCATGCTTCTCTTGCGCTATTGTGATAATTGAAAGATTGCAGTAATCTTTAACATTATCATCAAACGGTAAAACCTTTTCGT
>JABSQE010000037.1 GCA_013214245.1 Hyphomicrobiaceae bacterium | reverse complement strand
CTAATAATTATTAATGATAAACAGGTGACTTGTCGAACAACTTTTCCGAAGGTGGTGCAAACTTTGTTAGATCAATATCTTTTACAGCATCTTGATATTCCTCTAAGTTTGGAGTTCTACCAAGTATAGCCGAAAGAACAACAACTGGAGTAGAAGCAAGTAACGATTCACCCTTTTTATCGTCTGTATCTTCAACTACACGTCCTTTAAAAAGACGTGTAGAAGTAGCTAAAACAGTATCACCTTTACCTGCCTTCTCCTGATTTCCCATGCACAAATTGCAACCAGGACGCTCTAAATAGAGTGTATTTTTGTAGTCTACGCGTGCCATATCCTTGGGATCGTTATCGTCAAACTCAAATCCAGAATATTTTTGTAATATTGCCCAATCACCCTCTGTTTTAAGTTCGTCAATAATGTTGTAAGTTGGAACTGAAATAACCAGCGGAGCATTAAATTCAACGTTACCAAGTTTGCGTTCTAAATTCCTCAACATCTGTGCTACGATCTTAATATCTCCCTTATGAACCATGCAAGATCCTACAAAACCAAAATCTACTTTTTTTGAAGCTTTGTAAAAAGAAATCGGCCTTATTGTATCGTGCGTGTATCGTTTTGATACATCGATGTTATCTACGTCAGGATCAGCGATCATAGGTTCTATGATTTGTTCAAGATCAACAACAACCTCTGCAAAATACTTCGCATTGACATCGGGTGCTAAAGCTGGTTTGCTACCATTTTTAATCTGTTCTATACGGATGTTAGCTTTATCAATAAGTTTTTGCAGAACTCTCGATTCATTATCCATACCTTTATCTATCATAAGTTGAATGCGATTTTTTGCAATTGTTAGTGATTCAATAAGAACAGGATCATGTGAAATACAAATGGATGCTTTTGCCTTCATTTCTGCTGTCCAATCTGTGAAAGTAAAGGCTTGATCGGCAAGCAACGTACCCGTATGTACTTCGATGACCCGTCCCTGGAAAACGTTATCTCCGAATTGCTCCAGCATCTGGGCCTGTGTTGCGTGAACAACATCTCGGAAGTCCATGTAATCTCTCATCTTACCTTTAAAAGTTACCTTAACTGATTCCGGAATAGGCATGGTTGCCTCGCCTGTTGCTAATGCAAGCGCAACCGTTCCAGAATCCGCACCGAATGCAACGCCCTTGGACATTCGTGTATGTGAATCTCCACCAATTATAATAGCCCAATCGTCAACTGTAATATCATTTAAAACTTTATGAATGACGTCCGTCATGGAATGATAAATACCCTTTGGATCTCGTGCCGTGATCAAACCGAATCTATGCATAAATTGCATCAACTTTGGGGTATTTTCCTGTGCTTTGAGGTCCCAAACGGAAGCTGTATGGCATCCTGACTGGAAAGCCCCATCAACTGTCGGCGAAATAACTGTTGCGGCCATACTTTCCAATTCCTGTGCAGTCATTAAGCCAGTAGTATCTTGTGATCCGACAATGTTAACCCTAACCCTGACGTCTGAACCTGCATGCAAAACTACATCCTCGCTAACGCCCACAGCATTTCTATTAAATATTTTTTCTACAGCGGTTAAACCTTGACCGTTACGGGATACTACCTTGGACGGGGCAAAAACGAGCGGCGTAGCAATTCCAAGGACTGAAGCAGCAAAGCTTTGAAGCTTTTTACCAAAAACAACTGCGTAAGAACCTCCCGCCCTTATAAATTCTATCTTTTGAGGAGTAAAAGATTCTGATATATCAACTAATACCTTAGTCCTTTCCTCGTTATACAACTTTTTATCTTTAGTATCTATAATTAGCACTGTACCTGTCTTTACAGAGTATTTCTGCTCGAGAATTGGGTTTCCATCGGCATTCAAAATAGGATTACCGTCTTGGTCTAATTGCTTAACCCAGTTCTGAAGATCAATGCCAATCCCCCCCGTAACGCCTACTGTCGTTAAAAATATAGGGGAGATACCATTTGTACCAGCTACAATAGGTGCAAAGTTGACGAAAGGGATATAAGGACTTGCCGGCCTGCCAGTCCATAAAGCGACATTATTAACCCCTGACATCCTTGAAGATCCGACACCCATTGTTCCCTTTTCTGCAATTAACATCACGCTTTTATCAGGATGCTGTTTTTGCAACTCTCGAATTTCAGCTTGTGAGGTTTCAGAAATCATGCACTTTCCATGAAGCTCACGGTCTGATCTCGAATGTGATTGATTCCCAGGAGATAATAGATCAGTTGATATATCACCCTCTGCAGCGACATAAGTAACAACTTTGATCTCTTTACTTACATCTGGAAGATTTGTAAAAAATTCGGCTTTTGCATAGCTTTCAAGAATTTCTTTCGCTGTAGCGTTGCCTTTCTCATATGCTTCTTTTAGACGATTTGTATCTGCTTCATATAAAAAAACTTGGGTCTTAAGAACACTCGCTGCTTTCGAAGCAATGTGAGATTCATTACTAAGTGCAAGATCAAGAAGCACTTTTACAGAAGGACCACCCTTCATGTGCGACAATAGTTCCAATGCAAAAGATGGAGAAATTTCTTCTAGGACACAATTACCAAGAACAACTTCTTTCAGAAAACTTGCTTTCTCATTTGCAGCACCAGTTGTTCCTGGTAAAGTATTAAAAATCAAGTGATTTATTGAGTCACTGCGGTGTACGTTCTGAATATCTTTAATCTGTAAAATAATTTCTTTTAGTAATTGTCCATCATCAATAGGCTTGGGCATCAATCCTAAAGACTTTCGGCGAATAATTTCTTCTAAATAATTCGTGTACAAGCTCATGATTAATCCTGCTCCAATTTTTGGATATTTGATCCTGCGCTGGGTCAAAAAAATCCAGTTTCGTATCAAAAATACCATATGTTAAATTTAAAGTTCCAGTCGATATCAGCTTACAAGCCACCTTCTAGGTATCCATTAGCATTAATGCTGGACATTAGTATTGCCGTCTGACGATGACGTACCTTTAAGTGAACCAAGGTAGTAAATACCTGATGCAATTGAGAATTTACCATTAGATTCACCTAAAAAAGTATATGTAGAAGTTATACTATAGTTATTTTTTGAAAATTTACTTATGGTAAATTACAATCGTATTGCCGCAGAGTAGTAATCTATATCTAGTCTTTAATACCTTAGTAGCCTATCAAATATAGAGATTGTTTTGCTTGACTGAAATTAGATTTGCACTAGTTATGCAAACAATTTTTATCATAGAGAACATTTTATTCTTAGTGTTATGCATTGTTGAGTGCTTTTTGAGCCTGTCGTTAATAGCAACAGTTGTCCATATTTTGTAAAAAAATTATCTCCTAAAGATGATCTTACAAACAACAATTTCTACCTTCACACATAATATGTACTGAAAATTGGTAGAATACTTATAAGAGATTTTTCGTGGATTATTTCATAATGTTTTTACCATTTAATGACATAACTTTTATGTTTATTTACTTCTAAGCCTAAAGAAAGCAGTTGTTTTATCTAATCTAAGTGTAACGAACCCTTAATCGCTTCGATTAATTCTTGCACTTACAGAAAAGTATTTAAGTTTTTTTTGTCAATTACGAAATATCTCTTTAAAATCAAAACTATGCTGTGCTTGCGCATTGTTACTTTGTAAGTTAGAACTTGAAAAGCGTGCAGTTAAGTCGCTGGGTAATAAAGTAACTTATTATTGGAGCGAAATTTAAAATGCATTTTACAGTAAATGTTACGTATACATAACCTTGAAAGGGAGATAAACAAATCGACTTTTCCCTTGCCTCGTGTTCAATACTTATTAGCGCTTTTATTGAAGATGAATCTTACATAATTGTTTTTTTTAAGAGTATAGAAAAGCTGTGAAAACAATCTCAGCTAATTTACAAATGTTACCACTGAGAATTTTCTGACTTCTACTTTTACGTTACTGCTATCTATAAAGTAGGCATTGAGTTACACCGCATGATATAGTTTTGGGGATTCGATAAATTTTTCAAAGAACACAAAGAACAACTGTAATTTGCAAAAAAAGTGAAATAAACTATGTATATACAGAAGATAAAATTACAAAAAGCTTATCAACAGGACACAAATGAGTTGTCATCTCAATAACCCTTAATAGCATTTGTCATTAAGGCTTTGTAGCCTACGATATATATACCAGCGTCCCTCAGTTCAATTTAATGTGATACTGGCGAATTCAACGGCCTGGGTTCTTTGATTGCATTCTTACATCAACATCAATGAGCAGTCATGAGCGATTATTTAAGTAATTTCGCGCTAAAACGAAAGCGCAAAAAGCCTACGCGCAAAATGGCCGAGGCAGCTGTACGTACTTTAATCGAGTGGGCAGGGGATGATCCTGATCGCGAAGGGTTAGTCGGAACTCCACAACGCGTTGTTAATGCTTATGAAGAATTTTTTGCAGGTTATGAGCAGGATCCAGTGGCTGAACTAGAGCGAACGTTCAGCGAGGGATTAGAAAACTACAATGACTTTATATTATTGCGAAATATTCGCTTTGAATCGCATTGCGAGCATCACATTGTACCTATGATAGGACATGCAGATATTGCTTACATGCCCAATAAAAAAGTTGTTGGGATATCTAAACTTGCTCGCCTTGTCGAGATTTTTGCAAAACGCCTACAAACTCAAGAAATTTTAACATTGCAAATAGCTGATACTATAGATAAAACACTAGCATCAAAAGGTGTGGCCGTGATAATTACAGCTGCTCATCAGTGTATGACCGCACGCGGCATAAAAAAACCTGGAACTATTACCGTTACGAGACGGTTTTCTGGATGTTTTCAAAGTGATATTGATTTACGCCGAGAATTTATGACTTCAGTAAAAACTACTAATAAAGAATGTCTTTGAAGACAGATATCTCTTGATTTGACTGCTTTAGCCTATAGAATATAAAGCTGCATTTTTTGATAAATTTTACGCGGTAGCTTAGGTAAATTTATTATGCATCTACTAACACAGGCAGATGTACCAAACAGTGCTTCAACACATTCATGCGGTTTCAGTGAGAGTAAAATCTTTTTGGTATAACTATAAATATAACTGATGTACTGGTACCGTAAATATTTGTATAGAGGTCGAGTGTTAATTCTATTATTATGTAAGCGTCCTAAAAATTGGTACTACATCATGCGACTAGGGATTAAGGTTTGAAAAGAAAATATGTAGACTTTGCAACCTATATTCACTAGTTTGCCGCAAATATATGAGCCTTCCTTAGTCATTTACACGGATAAGCCTTCTATATAAAATGAGTTTAAAATTGCAGGGTATTTTAATAGTCCTGTACATTAGAGAAATACCAGTAGTTAGCTACTTTTAAGTTTATTTTTTATATCTGATGCATAGGAGTAAAAAATTTTGGAAGAATTTAAATTTCATCCACGTCGTTCGGTTGAGCAGATCGAAGAGGGTATTGAGTTAGCTCCAAAGTTTGGTGTAGATGGGCTTTTACCATGTGTTACTAGCGACGCGGAAACTGGAGAGATTCTCATGTTGGGATGGATGAATGCTGAGGCCTTAAACCTAACAATTACAACCGCCGAAGCACATTATTTCAGTCGATCAAGGAAAGGTATCTGGCGTAAAGGTGAAATATCTGGTTTAGTTCAGAAGGTAGTAGAAATGAGAATTGATGACGACCAAGATTCAATCTGGCTGCGCGTCAAAGTATCTAAATCCGGAGCATCATGCCATGTTGGATATAGATCGTGCTTTTACAGACGTATACCTTTCGGAAGAGAATCAGGTCAACCACTTTCTTTTATTGAAACTGCAAAAACATTTGACCCCCTACTGACATACGGCAAGGCACCAAATCCGACTAGATTATAATTAGATCAGTTCATACTCATTTTAAAACTAATAATTATAACTATAGATGAGGTGAACACTAAATCTAATGTATAAATACTTTTAAATAATATTTTTTAAAATGACAGACTAGGCGGAAGTACTAATGCTGTAAAATCAAACGGTGCGTCTAATACGGATAGTGTTGTATATAGATCTTTTGCTATATTAAGTGATTTTAGAGTAGTGTTCACGTGGTCGTACCTACATTTAAGGCCACGTACAGAACATACCAATAGTTTTGCAATTGGAATTTTTTAAACCTAGGTTTGCCTACAGTTTAAATTGGTTGCGGGGGTAGGATTCGAACCTACGACCTTCAGGTTATGAGCCTGACGAGCTACCGGGCTGCTCCACCCCGCGACTTCAATAAGTTTATAATTACACGTAAAAAAACTACTTGTCTACTTTTAAATTAAAAAAACTTTGTCTTTCAGTAAATTTTGTCCTGAATAACTTTCAACACATTTCCTAGCTACAAATTGTAGATTTAATGCTCACTAAGCTTAACAATTAATGCTTTATTGCAACCATTTAGGATATTGATAAAACTGTGAAAAAACACGAACCTAATAAGGTGCCATTAAAGCTTACAACACATTAATTTTAGGATAGTACTGATTCACTTACGAGAATTTTCCTCCAATGGGTAATTCAGAATATCTAAGCTACCTCAATACAATTGATCACTTTTGCAAAAAACATTATATTTCAAGTAGAAAAAATTTTAACTGCAAGTAAAATAATGCTATTTTTAGAGATTAACCTTACTTTTGAAACCGCTACGTTATAGTGTTTATTGAAGTTTTATCACACAGCAAGATTAATAGATTAGATATGAAAAGGTATATCTAAAACGAGAACAATCGCATCTCATATAATTCCTTGTGCAAGTCTGATAGCAACAGCTTTTTTCAGAGGTCTATTCCGTTAATAAAATTACGACTATTACCCTATCCTGGAACCTTAAAAAGGAAAAATAATTAGAGCAAAGCTAAACAGCATAATCATCAGACTACTATCGACAATCGCGCAAACTGTGATTATTTATGATACTAAACCTTCTGTGCAATTTAATTATTACATCAAAGTATACATTTTCATCATACGAAACTTAAAGTACAACTTTACAAAAGAAAGTCCTGATCTTAAATCTGCTTAGATAAACATTTATCTATTTTAGCTATAACTTAGATGTCATCTGACTTTGCCGCATAACTGGCAGCCAGCGCCGTTGTGTACAAAGCAATAATTAATCCATGTTACGGCAAACTATTTTATCTTGAGTATAAGGAGTGTCCGAAGCTATGACGCATACCCCTGTGCTGTCTATAATTTTGGCGGCTGGTAAGGGAACGCGCATGTGTTCTAAATTGCCGAAACCTATGCATCGTTTGGCTCATCGCTCCATTTTAGGTCACGTACTAGCAACTGTTCGAAAAGCTGGGCACAAAAAAATTGCAGTTGTTATCGGGCCAGATATGGATCACTTAGCTGAAGAAGCCCACTCTCACGCTGCTAATTGCATTATTTGCGTTCAGGCTAATCGGCTTGGCACTGCCAATGCTGTTCTATCCGCACAAAATGTTTTAGCAGAACATACAGGCGATGTATTCGTCCTTTTTGCGGACACCCCTTTATTGCGCCCTGAAACACTAATTAATGCATCCGCGATGCTTAACAAAGGGGCCAACCTTGTTGTGATGGGTTTTGAAACCAATAACCCAAAGGGATATGGCCGTCTAGTAATAGACTCCCAAGGAAATTTGGCAGCGATACGTGAACATAGTGAGGCAACGTTGCAGGAGCAGACGATTCGAATCTGTAACTCTGGTGTTATGGCTTTTCGTTGTTCTAATTTCATTGCAATGTTGAACCAAATCGATAACAATAATATAAAACAGGAATACTATTTGACAGATATTGTGGAGGTTGCTCACCGCCATAAATTAAGTTGTAGCGTTTTACTCTGCGATGAAGAAGAATTGTTGGGCATAAATGATCGCGTACAACTCGCAGTAGCAGAGTCTAAATTTCAGAATCAAGCTCGAAACGCAGCGATGTATAGCGGAGCTACACTAATAGATCCATCAACCGTTTGGTTTGCTTACGACACAACATTGGGTCAAGATGTGATAGTAGAGCCCAATGTGTTCTTTGGACCAGGAGTTAATATAGCTGACGGTACTCATATTCGTGCAAACTGTTATATCGAAGGTACAATCATTGGTTCTGGCTCCTGCATAGGGCCATATGCCCGTCTCCGACCCGGAGCAAAACTTGGTACAGATGTCAATATCGGTAATTTTGTCGAAGTTAAAAATACTATTATTGGTGATAACGTAAAAGCTAATCACTTGTCATATCTTGGTGATGGTACCATAGGTTCGGGTGCAAACATCGGTGCTGGGACAATTTTCTGTAATTATGATGGTTTCAACAAACATTCTACTGTAATAGGTGAAAAAAGCTTTATCGGCTCAAACACATCACTAGTAGCACCAATTCAAATAGGGAGTGGTGCAATTATTGGTTCTGGAAGTGTTATAACTCGTAGCGTACCAGATAATGCACTAGCTATAGAGCGTAATCGTCAAGTACATAAAAAAATCTGGGCGAATAAATTTCGGACTTTAATTTCACGAAAGAGATAAGAAGAAACACATTTTACAGTATTGATATACTGTTATAGTAAAAGCCCAACCCTCTACCGTTGATCCTCGACTTTAAGGTTGACAAAAAAGGTTTGTTTACAAATTGCAGTAAACACGTCGTAAAGCAAAACACTTGAATGACAACCAAGCTTTGTGAGTTATTAAAATAATTCGTGGTTGCCTCAAAATATCATCATTCTGTCCAGCCACGAAGCTCTCGGCGTACAATACTCTCAATTACATCTATTCCTTCATCACTATCATTTAAGCAAGGAATATGTGCAAACTTTTGACCGCCTGTCTCAATAAAATCGTTTTTAGCTTCTTCTGCTATCTCCTCCAATGTTTCAAGACAATCAGACACGAATCCGGGATTGATAATAGCAATTCTTTTTATACCGTTTAAAGCAAGATGCTTTACAGTTTCATCTGTGTATGGCGTAAGCCATTCTTCGGGACCAAAGCGACTTTGAAACGTAGTAATAAGACGCTCCTTAGGCCAGTCAAGGTACTCACGCAAAAGCCTTGTTGTTTTAAGGCACTGACAATGATAAGGGTCGCCAGCCATGAAATAACTCTTCGGAATCCCGTGATATGAAGCAACTACGACCTCAGGATCCCAATCACAGCCGGCAATATAAGTTTGGATCGTGTGGGCTAATACAGAAATATATTTGGGATCATCATAATACGGAGGAACTATGCGAACAGCCGGCTGCCAACGCATTGTCTTTAGCGCATCGAAAGCTTTATCGTTAACCGAGGCAGTAGTTGCTGCTGCATACTGTGGATATAGTGGATAAATCAGTATCCGTTCACAACCGGAGCTTTTCAACGCATCTAAGCGCATCTTTATAGATGGCCTGCCATAGCGCATAGCCCAGTCTACTATTGTATTAGCACCTAGATCTAGAAGCCTATCTGCGAGTTTTTTAGACTGATTACGAGTGTAAGTACGCAAAAAGCTCTCATCCAATTCATTATTCCAAATAGATTTATAGGCTCGACCTACGCGTTGCGGACGACGGTTTAAAACTATTCCAAAAAGCACCGGATACCAGAAAAAAGGGGACCATTCAATGACACGTTGATCTGTTAAAAACTCGGCAAGATAACGGCGCATAGACCAATAATCTGTCCCGTCAGGTGTACCAAGATTAATTAGAAGAACGCCGATTTTACCTCCTATTAATTCAGGATGAGCCGTATTTGTGTGGTCAGATTTTAAAGCAAACGAGCCGTGTTTATTATGCTGATTCATTTTTTCGCCTATTTATTCTTTGTTGTAATGGCTGTGAAAAACTGTCTGATTTCTCTTAGCAAGAGTGCAAAGGCGATTTCATAAAAATTCGGAATGCTTAATTGGTTCACTACAAAAAGCATAAGAGAAAATTTTGCTCTTAATTTAACATAATAACACAAAATTCAACCAAGCTGAATTAAAATCATAACCCACTACACCCCAAAAAAAGCCTGCAATTTCTTAGATTTTTTTGAATTTGTAGCTTAAAAGATGAAGAAGATAATATACTCTATGGTTAGGCATTAACAGAACTTCAAAAGCAAACTAGCGCTGCCTCATATGTAGAAAGCAATTGACCTCCGTAACATTGTTAAGCAGATGGAGAAGTCTGTAACAAAAAATCATCTTTTATTGAGGATATAATCCGCGAACAAAGTTTGCACCATAATTTTTAATTTTATTATATTCGCACAAACAAGCTTTAGCTTTCTCTAGAAAACTGAAGGTGCTGTCATTTATTGTAAGCAAAACACGGCTTTTAACCAAATGAGAAAACCCAGAGCATTAAATGCTATACACCTATTGATTCTAAAATCAAAATGTTTGTTAGAATATTAACAATCGCGAATTTGTATATTTATAATAAATTTCTAGAAAACAATTTAAAAAAAACTTGCTTGAGTAATATTCCTGATATTGTTGTTTGCCAAAAAAAATTCAATAAAAAGAAGCATAAAAAAAACTTTATACTAACACCTTAAGCCAGAATGTATGTGGTTGCATATAAAACTGCTAAAGGATGTCACAGCCCACGTGATTTTTTTTAACGCACGGAATTTTTTTGTCCAACAGCAGTCTTATCTTATAAAAACCTTACGCTTGATAGCTCAATATAGATTAATCGAAATGTTAGTTTAAAATTGGTTAATTTGTAAAGCTGTACCAATAGCAAAAAAGTAACTTGCAGCAAGATTTGTAAAAATTGGCTTTTTTATGATAGCAAATACCGTAATAATCTCTTGCGTTAATTCGTTCTATATAACTTTATTAATGGATCTTGATTAACACCCTTACGCCAAACACGCGAATAGTGTTAAATTGCAGGCAAAATATGAGAAGATCAAAGATCAACGGCGATAAGACATTGCTACTAACGTCGTGCAAATAGTTTTTCAATGTCATGAAGTTTCAACTCGATATACGTAGGTCGACCATGATTGCACTGACCTGAGCCAGGTGTCTTTTCCATATCACGTAAAAGTGCATTCATTTCCTGGGCGCAAAGCCGTCTACCAGACCGGATGCTACCGTGACAGGCAATAACAGCGCACATCGCATTCAAATTTGCGCTCAGAGTTTCACGTGTACCTAACAGACGTAGTTCAGCTGCTATATCTCTAACAAGTTCTGTAACATCTGATCTGCCTAAAAGTGTGGGCACCTCACGCACAACCACAGCTTCCGTACCAAAACGTTCTAGCACCAAACCTAGCTTTGCTAAGTAGTTCGCCAAATCAATGATGAAATCAACCTCATGAGCATCAAGAGTGACAACAACAGGAATTAAAAGTCCTTGTGAAGCAATTGCACCATTAGTCAGAGAAGCCTTTATACGCTCATATATAATTCTTTCATGAGCTGCGTGCTGATCAACTATTATCATAGAGTCCTCAGTTTGGGCAACTATATAATTTTCATGAATTTGTGCGCGCGCCGCCCCTAAAGGTAAATTCTGAGCTTTATCCACTCGCACATCATGATCGCAGGAACCAGTGTACGCGGAAGGCTGATCAACCTCGTTAAAAGAAGCTTGAATAGATCCAGGAAATTTATCGATTGATGCTCTGAACATACCTCCTGGTACTAAATTTGGACGAGATTGATTTGGCTTTTGCCCCGCAGGCAAACGATCTACTGCTTTGTACGGGTCAAGCTTTGATTTAGTAATTGATCCTCGTGCCAGCTTATCTATAGCTGTAATACCACCGCTAGCAGACGCTCGATAGCAAGCGTTATTCAAAACACTGCGTAAACCGGCTACTATTAAATGGCGTACAATTCCAGGACTGCGAAAACGGACTTCTGTTTTCGCCGGATGTACATTTACGTCAACTGCTCCAGGTTCAAGATCAACAAACAATGCTATTAGAGGGAAACGACCGCGCGGTAATAAATCACCATATGCACCACGTATTGCACCAACTAGCAACTTATCTCGTACAGGCCGACCGTTCACAAACAAGAATTGCATCGTGCTATCAGCCCGGTTTAACGTTGGCAGACTACAAAAGCCATGGAGATATATACCATCTCGCTCACCCTCAAGTGCTAATGCATCATCTACAAACTCCCGTCCAATAATCCGACCTATTCTATAAAGAAAATCTTGAGGTTTTCTAGTAGCTGGTGCTAATTTAAGACTACGACGTTCACCGGTTGTCAAAGAAAAACCAATTTCTGGATGCGCCATAGCTAACCGCTTGAGCGTGTCATTTATAGCTAAGTGCTCTACGCGCTCAGATTTTAAAAATTTAAGTCGAGCTGGTGTTGCGGAAAACAACTCTCGAACCTCAACTCTTGTGCCTGAATTCACAGCTGCGGGTCGAAAAGCTTGCCTAACACCGCGATCTACTACAATTTCAAACGACTCTGCACTGTTCCGTGCGCGAGTTGTAATTGATAGCCGTGCTATAGACGCAATGGAAGGTAAAGCTTCACCCCGAAATCCAAGTGTGCGAATATCAAGCAATTCCTCATCTCGTAATTTGGATGTTGTGTGCCTTTCAACAGCTAGTTCGAGATCACTGGGAATCATGCCTACACCATCATCATTTACCTGTGTTAGCGCTATACCACCACCTCTTGTTACTACTTCAATATTACGTGCACCCGCATCAATAGCATTTTCAATCAACTCCTTGACAACGCTGGCTGGCCGATCGATTACTTCGCCTGCTGCAATGCGATTGATTGTTTGCGGCTCTAATTGACGAATGACCAAGGGCCTTCTCCACTTTCATTTAATACTTTAATTATACGCTGTACAAAGTTTAATAACTGAAATTTTCGGCCAATTCGAGCCGTGTTCAAAACTGATTTACTTTACAGAGCCAGATAGCAAAGAATCTTCAACAATAAATCTCCATGTTGGGAAACTATATAAAAGTAGTGTTCTCACCCTGAGACTTTGCATTTTTTCTCTCATTATTCATTTTCCACATTTAGGACAAACCATTACAATGTGTTTAGCACTATAAGCACTTTATTCCAGCTAAGCGGCCTTCAAGATTACTTCTATCTCTTTATTTGTTCTACTACGGCCTTCATTCACTATTGCGTAAATGGCTATCGCTGTTACAACTTCGCTAGAAGACGGAACGCTAATCACGTCGCCTTCGCCATTCTCAAATGCGATAGGTATTCCCAAGTCATTAGCAGCAAATTTATGAATAATGTCTAGCCAAGAACGGGTAATCACTACTTCATAACGAATGCACTCCTCGCCATAACTATTAAATAAGGTCTCTATTATTTGTTCTGAACCAGGTGCAATTATGGCTCTTATAAGCATCTCAGGATAGGCCCTTATGGGGCGAAGGACGTTATTTGCTCCCGCTTTCTTTAATCTTGCACGATTTTTATCTCTCACAGATTCGACAATGATGCGACCTTTGACTTCAATTTCTCGCAATCGATGTACCAGCTCGAAGTTTATGCTGTCCGATGTTGGATCAAGTTGGTCTTTTGAAAGGATAACTATGGTGTGAGCTTGACATATGCTACAGGATTTAAGAACTTCATCATTAAAATAGGGCTTATTCACATAAACAACATCAAGTTCTCGCAATCGATTTGAAATACCATAATTAAAAGCTTCGCTTACTATTATAATAGGAAGGCTCGCCAATTCGGAAGCACTCCTTCTCAAACCCTTTACAGCTTGGTAAAAATACTCTTCGTCTATCTCTTTTGGGCAGTTCAAAAAAACTATGTGTTCTCTCATAACCCAACTCCAATCTCCCCTTAGCATTCGATCTTTGACTTCTTGCCTATGTTCAAAATATGAAGCAGCAGCTTGAGCGAGAATGGCAATCCCACCAACATAGAGTAGAATGATGGTGCTTATTCTCCCCCATGTGGTCTTCGCGGCGAAATCACCGTAACCAACAGTTGTTGCGGAAGTCATGGTCAGCCAGATCGAATCATTGATAGAAAGCGTTTCAAAATGCACCATTGCAATTGCATGTAAGATTAATATTAACGATAAAATAATGAGCAATTTAAATAAACGTACGCTTATGCTATTATCTTTAGTTATAATCCTACGTTTTCTCAACAAACGTTTTATGGAAACAATAAGCATCTTACCTCGATATCAATTAACAACTTTCAGGAACATTATATTATTTATTTCATACAAAAGTTTTGCGGGATAACATACATCTCGTTTTATTAAGACACTGCCGTATTCCCTTCAAAGTTATTGAAGTAAGAGTAATGGTAAACTCCCTTTATTAAACCTATTTATGAGTTGCAAACCTTGACTAGGCGCGCTGGATCATT
>JABSQE010000036.1 GCA_013214245.1 Hyphomicrobiaceae bacterium | reverse complement strand
TGTTTAATATGTTGCCCAGTCTGTTAGCTCGAGCAATAGAAAAAGCGCCTGGTTGGGCTAATCATCTTAGAGATGTTGATGTAGAGCATGTTACATCACGTAATGCACTTGCTCGATTGCCCGTGATGCGTAAGTTTTTACTTAAAGATATGCAAGCTGCTAATCTGCCGCTTGGTGGTTTTCAAACAGCAGACTTTAGGTTGCTGAATCGTGTATTTATGTCTCCAGGACCGATTTTTGAACCAGAAGGACGCGGTGCAAATTGGTGGCGATCTGCGAGGGCTTTATTTTCGGCTGGTTTTCGTGAGGATGATATTATCATGAATACCTTTGCTTACCATCTTACTCCTGGGGCTTGGATCGTTGATTCTGGTGCACGCGAGTTGGGCTGTACTGTTATTCCTGCTGGCCCTGATAATACTACGCAGCATTTAGAAGTGATTGCGCTTCTAAAGCCTACGGCCTATGTAGGTGTGCCTGACTATCTGAGAACTCTACTGGATATGGCAACGGTTTCAGGTAAGGACACCTCCTCACTGAAACGCGCCTTAGTTTCAGGAGGTACTTTGCTACCGGCGCTTCGTAAGGAGTATCTTGACCGTAAAATTTCCGTATTTCAGTTTTATGCTACTGCTGATGCTGGAATGATCGCTTATGAAAGTGACGCTTTGGAAGGTATGATCGTAGATGAAGGTGTTCTTCTTGAAATTGTTCGCCCCGGATCAGGTGATCCGCTGCCACCTGGAGAAGTAGGCGAAGTTCTTGTGACTACGTTTAATCGTGATTATCCCATGATAAGGTTAGCAACTGGTGATCTTTCGGCTATACTTCCTGGTGTAAGCTCTTGCGGCCGCACAAACACGCGCATAAAAGGCTGGATGGGTCGCGTAGACCAAGTTGTAAAAGTTAAGGGTGTCTTGATTCATCCGCAACAGATTGCAAAGATGACAGAAACATTTCCGCAACTTGGGAGGTTGCGTTTAGTTATAGGACGTGATGGTAAGCAAGATATGATGGTACTTAAAGTGGAGGCGCTTAATCATGAGCAGCAATTAGCTGAGAGGATAGCTAGTATGCTAGAAGAGCTAACAGGTATTATAGGCGCGGTACAACTGGTTCCTCCCAAAACTCTTCCTAATGATGGAAGAATAATAGACGATGAGCGCGCTCAGGATATTTTATAACTAGATAAGTTGAACAAGTAGCTTGAAGAAATAGCAAATAGTATAGAGTAGTAAGTCTAGTTGATCATTTAGCCCCAAATCTCCATTCTCAGACCTTTGGAATCAAGCTGCGGTTGACATGGAAAACGGTGTGCTAAACCGGTATAAATTCGATTTGCACTCCATGCATTAGCGCAGGCATCCAAAATATCATCTGGACCAACTTGTAGTGTTCGATGTTCACATGAGCATAGAATTTCCTCTGGGTAGTCATGTTTCTTAAGTAATGATCGACGAAACTCTAGTCCTTTATGATAAGGTTTAGATTTAACTTTTTTAGCTAACGTCAGAGGTACCTCTCCATTGAGAGCCCAGAATGCAACTTCTGGATGTGTTTCAAATACACGCAATTGCAACTTAGATGTCATAAGAGCGTCAACTTCACGAATTTTTGGGAAAATATTGAAGACCTGCTTAGAGATTTTGCGTGGTGGGTTCGATGTTTCGTAGGCAACGGCACATGCTGTGGTATAATCATCACACATTACGGTAGCTCTTGAAGGCGTAGAAAAGACGGAAGATCGTCGCTTTCCAAGAACAGAGCGTGCTTCACGGTCAGCAATCCGACCACCAACACCTGTATTACTCGGTAAGCCTATCGGGATGTCAATAGCGATTATTTCAAGGTGAGGTCTATAAGCAAGTAAGTCGCTAAATTTTCTAAAAAGTACAAGTATAGCTGAGGCAGGTCGGTACACTTCTTGGATGATAGCAACCCAACCAGCTCGGCAACCATCAACTCCTGCAATAAAATGAGTCATAATTTTTATGACTTAACGGGTAAGGTTAGTAGAGGTTCAGCAGCAATCCAGTCTTTACTACGTGTAACTATATCTAGATGCTGTTTGCCAACACTTAGCGCGGCTAAAGCTGATGTCTGAGATGTCGCTAAATCGAAAGTTGCGCCCGCAGCAATCAGGCCAGAAAAGAAGTCTCCCGTTCCTTTCGGAACATCAGGATGCACATTGAAACGACAACTCATAGCTGGACTATTAGCTGTTTTTGCTAAAGATAACACGTTCGCCATAATATTATGCTGGTTAGTAGGTACTGATGTAGTAATAATTGTGATTTCTGGAAAAGCGTGCCCAGCTAGTAATACATCTGTCTCGCTTTTAACGTCAGTTTCTGTTAGCCAGATTAGCTCGAACTTATTAGGCAACATAACATCTGACAGGGGGATAAGTCTATCACGTATTGCTTTGGCAGCTTTGAGATCAATATATATACCATCGGCTTTGTCACCGATAATGGGATCGCATATAACTTTCACGCTTGGAGATTTGTTTTTAATGCGCATTATTGTAGCTGCTGCAAAATTCACATGTTCGACGCTAGGCATGTAGCCTGTAAGTATACAATCAATGTCGGCTAGCCAACCATTCTTATCCAGTGCAGAAACTATTGATTCCAGCGTTAATAATGATACTTGTTCACCAGCTGCGTGATTGTGTCCCGGATGATTAGATAGAATAATTGTTGGCAAGGCAAATACTTCATGTCCAAGCGCCTGAACAGCGGGTAATATCGCAGCAAGACCTACATGACCTCGTATAACTTGGGATGAAATTACAAAAATGTTCAACATCGTTTAAACTAATATTTCCTTACCCATTAGGCACATATTACTGATATGTATTCCAATTTTAAATCGCAAACTCAACCTTCGCATTAGGAATCCAAGCTGTTGGTAGTGCAAAGCAGGTTATGAATTATCAAACAAGTGATAAAGCTTAGTCTGTCATTAAGTCTAAGCGATACCTTAATTAACGCTAAGATTATTGACTATTTGACTATTTAGCAAACACACCAAAATTTTAACAACTCAAAATCAGGTTTTCGCGTCGACTATTGTTGGGCTATTGATCCTAGAAAGCGTAGTGATTATAACTATGGGATTAGATACGTAAGCTAATTGTTTTTTGTGCTAATCTGAACATTATTTAAGTCTCTTAAATTCCAACTATATACTAAATTCTAAGCATTAGATCATGTAGCTTATATCAAGACCGCGTCCATCATTCTATTGTAGCATTATCTAAGCCAAGCTAATATGTAAAAATGAATCGATCGCTTAGGGAATATGGAGAGTTCAGTATGCACAATGGCGAGACAAGCCAAGTACAAAATGCGCGCCCGCTTTCGCCGCATTTGTATGTTTATAAGCCTGAAATTAATATGTTGATGTCAATAGTCCACCGTGCGACCGGTGCTGCGCTTTATTTTGGAACAATTGCGTTAGTAATCTGGCTAATTGCTACCGCTAGTAGCGAGGAACAATATCAAGCTGTTAATTCGATGTTCGCAACACTTCCCGGTAGGCTGATCGTATTAGGATATACATGGGCACTTTTACATCATATGTTTGGTGGTATTCGCCACTTGATCTGGGACGTAGGTTATGCCTTCAACCTTTCGCAGATCAATTATCTTTGTTGGTTCACACTTATAGCTTCGCTTACGTGCACAGTGGGGATCTGGGTGATAGCTAGCGGTTACGAGGGAGTGTTTTAAAAGATGACTATGCGCACACCACTAAAAAATGTCCGCCGACTAGGTTCTGCTAAGGAAGGAGCAAATCATTTTTGGCAGCAACGCGTAACTGCTGTCGCGAATATAGTACTTGGTTTATTTCTTGTCTGGCTGATTGCAAATATGGCAGGCCAGGAGTATGAAACGGCTAAAAGCTGGTTAGCAAATCCGTTAGTGGCTATAGCTTTATTGTTGTTGGTAGCATCCGGTGCATTTCACATGAGGCTAGGTATGCAAGTAATAATTGAAGATTATATCAGCTCAGAGAGCAGCAAGATAGTACTCTTAATGCTCAATACTTTTTTTGCCATTGCAGTCGGTTTAGCATCAGTCTTCGCGATATTCAAAATCAACTTTGGGGCATAATTATTATGACAGTTAAGAGAAATGGCGCTGAAGTGCCTAATATCAATGGAAGTGCTTACAATAACATTGTCGACCATAAATACGATGTCGTTGTTGTTGGAGCTGGAGGGTCTGGCTTGCGGGCAACTCTCGGAGCCGCGCAGGCAGGTTTGAAAACGGCTTGTATCACAAAAGTCTTTCCTACTCGATCTCATACTGTAGCAGCGCAGGGTGGCATTGCTGCATCTCTAGGTAACATGGGAAATGATGACTGGCGCTGGCATATGTATGACACAGTAAAGGGTGCAGACTGGCTTGGTGATCAGGATTCTATTGAATATTTATGTCGAAATGCCCCGCAGGCGGTGTACGAGCTAGAGCATTACGGTGTCCCTTTTTCTAGAACGGAAGACGGTAAGATTTACCAACGCCCGTTTGGTGGTATGACAACAGAGTTTGGTGAGGGACCTCCGGCACAACGCACTTGCGCTGCAGCTGATCGCACAGGGCATGCAATGTTGCACACCCTCTATGGTCAGTCATTGCGACACTCTGCTGAGTTTTTTATAGAGTTCTTTGCAATTGATTTAATGATGGATCAAGATGGAGCTTGCCGTGGTCTTGTCGCTCTAAATCTTGATGATGGCACCATCCATCGCTTTCGTGCGCACAAAACCATTCTTGCAACTGGTGGTTATGGTCGTGCGTACTTCTCAGCAACATCTGCGCATACCTGTACAGGAGATGGTAATGCGATGGTGTTACGTGCTGGTCTTCCACTTCAGGATATGGAGTTTGTGCAATTTCATCCAACTGGCATCTATGGTGCAGGCGTCCTGATTACCGAAGGTTCGCGCGGAGAAGGTGGTTATCTAACTAACAGCGCTGGCGAGCGCTTTATGGAGCGGTATGCGCCAAGCGTAAAGGATCTTGCCTCTCGTGATGTTGTATCGCGCTCAATGACTATGGAAATTCGAGAGGGTCGTGGAGTGGGTAAGGAGCAAGATCACATCTTTTTACACCTCGATCACTTGGATCCTGATGTTCTTGCAGAAAGGCTGCCCGGAATCAGCGAGAGTGCTAAAATTTTTGCTGGGGTCGATGTAAGACGCGAACCTATTCCAGTTATCCCAACGGTTCATTACAATATGGGAGGGATTCCTACCAATTTTTATGGTGAAGTTGTAACACTAAAGAACGGCGATCCGGATCGTGTCGTGCCAGGTCTGATGGCAATCGGAGAGGCAGCATGTGTTTCTGTGCATGGTGCTAAC
>JABSQE010000035.1 GCA_013214245.1 Hyphomicrobiaceae bacterium | reverse complement strand
CCCAGAACCAATAGTCTTCACCTGCCCAGTTAGTTTAGCTTGGCTCCAAAATAACTGGGCAGGTGAAGACTATTGGTTCTGGGCCCGACGCGTCTTGCGTAAATTACGTTATGGGGTGCGATGCATTGACGATTTATTTGACAAAAGTGTATCACAATCGAACGCTCCTGCAGTTCTGCTTATAGAGCCACAAATACCGGAAAATATAGGTATGGTAGCTCGCGCCATGGGAAACTTCGGTCTAGATGATTTGCGCATCATAAATCCGCGAGATGGATGGCCTAATGAAAAATCACGTGCTGTTGCTTCAGGTGCGGCAGCCATTATTGACAACGCAACACTTTACGATACTCTTAATACCGCTGTGAGTGATTTGAACTGGGTTGCGGCCACAACAGCACGTCAGAGAGATTTACGTAAGCCAATTATGACTCCACGGGAAGTATCGGATAGATTACATGAACGCACACTGCATCACGAAAGGTGTGGCATATTGTTTGGTAGAGAACGCAATGGCCTTAAATCAGATGAAATTGCTATTGCTGATGCTATTGTAATGATACCGGTCAATAACTGTTTTGCATCTCTGAATCTTGCACAATCCGTATTATTACTCGCATACGAATGGCTAAGAGGTAGTGGCAGCGGAAGTCTAGGACGTGTAACACCTTTCGAGCGTCCAGTTGGGTCAGGAATGAATTTTGGGTCTAGCCGAACTGCTACAAAAACAGAATTGCTGGGTCTATTTGAGCATTTAGAAAATGAACTTGAGCTTAGTGGATTTTTTCGTCCTTCACATAGCCGCCATGTTATGGTGCGAAACATTCGAACTATGCTGACACGTATGAACGGTACTGACCAGGAAATAAGAACGATGCGTGGTATAGTAGCTGCATTGACACGGAGAAAATAGTTTATAATAACGAGGCGAGATTGATGTAAAACTACAAAACTCAGTTTTTTTGGATTAATTTCTAGTCATATATGTATGGTGGATAATGCGACGCACAGCGTACGATATTATTGAGGTCGTGTTGAAAGAGATGAACAAGGGCATGAACACTATTCGCGAACTAAATTTAGCGTTTACTGCAGTTAGTCTGTTTGTAATTTTCATGGCGACAAGCGTGGCTAAGATCAATGCACAAAACCAACTCAGTGATCGTTCAGTGCAAACGATTATGGACTATGCATGGGTCTACACACCTGACAAATTCACGCCACCAAATGGCAAAGCTATATTTATCGACAAGAAAAAGCGTAGTGCTATGACTGTCCCTTTACTTAAAGGGCGTGAAGTAATCATGACAGCTCGCTTATCTGCTCATGCTCAAATCTGTGATTTGTCAGAGGATCAAATTAAGAACTATCGTTCGTTAATGCTACGTGAGACACAATCAAAAAAATGGACACCTCAGCAGATGGTGTACATCAATCAATTACATTTGACGACGGTCATGATGTTGGTCGGTAAGCTTGAAGTTAAAGAGAAAAAAAACGGTAAAGAAGTTGTGGTTAAAGAGGGACCAACGGCAACAAAAACTTGTACTGACGAGCAAAGAAAAAAAATTAAAGATTTAGTCTCAAGTTATGTCGCGACTGGACCAGATTTACCAGAATAATCGAGGGCCGTACCTAATCAAAAATTTATATAGATTATATCATTGACTAGAAGTGCTAGATATCTTAGTTTTATTGTTTTATAGGTGCGCCTGCGATAGTAGTGTTTACATCTACGATCTGTCAGCTTTAAATAAGCAGAGGAAGGGGCGCTCCATCAAGTATAACAATTATGGAGTGGCTAAAATGACAAAACGTATTCGCGCCAAGCATAAAATAGACCGTCGCATGGGTGAAAATATTTGGGGGAGACCTAAAAGTCCTCTTAATAAACGTGATAGCCGGCCTGGACAGCATGGGGATCGTCGTGGTGGTAAACTGTCTGACTTTGGGCAACAGCTCCGAGCGAAGCAAAAGCTTAAAGGTTATTACGGCAATATTAATGAGCGTCATTTTCGTAAACTTTACACTGAAGCAGTTCGCCTTAAAGGTTCTACATCCGAGCATCTAATAGGATTGTTAGAAAGGCGATTAGACACAATAATTTACCGTTCGAAATTTGTGCCCACCGTTTTTTCAGCACGGCAGTTTGTGTCGCATGGTCATATCAAAGTAAACGGAAAGCGTGTTAATATTCCTAGTTATCGTTGTCGTACCGGCGATGTTATTGAGCTTCGTGAGAAATCTAGGGCCATACCGTTTGTGTTGGAGGCTACTCAAAGTCCTGAACGTGATACTCCAGAATATATAGATGTCGATCATGAAAATATGCGTGCTGTGTTTCAAAGAATTCCGTCTCTATCGGATGTGCCTTTTCCAGTAATTATGGAACCCAATCTGGTTGTTGAGTTTTATTCTCGCTAGTTATTCCTTTAAACTAGAAAAATAAAACTCTCTTTATTCTAATCAGACACTTTAATCTGATCCAACTTACCGTCCAAAAATGTAACCGGTTTAATTTTATTTCTGGGATATAATAACCATTCAATCGCAGTTGTAATTTTGACTTATATGTTGATTGTCATCTAGCCCAGTTTTGTGGAGAGCAAGTGGATTTCTGGTGGCAGTCACTACGCAGTACCAGCCAGAAATTTTTAAAACCTAAAAAGTTAAGTTTATCAGCATCTAGATGAAATTTAAGGATTGTTTACCATAAATTATAGTTAGTGAAATTAATTTGGCTTAGAAGATTTATAATTTTAGACTTTTTTGAGAACTGCTACACATTCTAAATGAGCAGAATATGAGAATTGGTCAATAGGATACAGTTCTACGAGCTTATAGTTCCCGTCTATTAAGATTTTAAGATCTCGAGCCAGTGTTTGGGGATTGCAAGACACTGCAACTATAGTCTTTACTTTTGAGCTGGCAATAGCTTTTGCTTGTTGTTCGGCACCAGATCTAGGTGGATCAAAAATAACAGCATCAAAAGCTTCAAGTTCTCTCCTCGATAGAGGTTCTCTAAATAAGTCTCGAACAAGTGTTCTAATAGGTTTTAGACCCTTGCTATTATTATACCCTTTTTTCAGAGAAGCTATTGCAAACTTGTTATAATCTATAGCTAAAACTTTCGAATTCTGTGCTATATCAAATGTAAAACTACCAATACCGCAGAAAAGATCTGCAACGTACTTGCTATTACCGACAGCAGATGAAATATATCGACAAATTTTTCGTTCTGCCTCATAGATAGGTTGTAAAAAAATAGTTGCATTAGGAATGGGAATACAAGTTTGGTTTAAGCGAACTGTCGGTTGAGTCTGCATAATAAATGTATCGCCACCATGAGTGAGGCGTATTAGACCAAGTTGATGCGCTAATGTTGTTATTTCTAAAGAGTGAAAAGGAGATTTATCCATATGTATTGAGCTCAGGTCAACATCAAGTCCCTGTTCACATTGAAGTATGGTAATCCTTGCGGTTATATTAGGTTTGAGTATAATATCTAATAAAGTCCTTAATCCTGGTAAAGACTTAACGATAGTCGGAGTTAAAACCAAACAATCTTCAAGCGAAATTAGTTCATGACTGTGAATTCGGTGATAACCTAGAAGAACTCGACCAGAAACATTTTTCATTGCAGAAAGAGCGCAGCGCCGTCGTTTGTGGTCACCAAATGTTATCATGTTTTTTGGATCAAAGTTTATTCCTTTTTGAGTTAAGTGTTCACGTAACAGTCCCATTTTCCACGTTTGATATAAAAGTTTAGGTATATGTTGCGTTGTGCATCCCCCACATGCTGGAAAGTGATTGCACGGTGGTATAAGACGATCAGGTAATTCTACAATGCATTTAAATTCATCATTTTTTGTATCACAAAGCCATGTTTCCCCAATTAAAGCGTGCGGTATAAAAACTGGACGTCCTGAAAAATATCCGATGCCACGACCATTTTTACTAAGAGCTGTTATTTTTATTTTCTGTTTAGTCAATCTGACATGCTCCAACTAGATATTCTTGATTGCCGGAGCCACCTGAAATTGGGCTTTTAAGCGTACCACAAATCTTAAGGTTTGTATTTTTAACCAACCATTGAACAGTATTGGTTAGTGCTAACTCCCGCACAGCCGCGTTAGTTACAATTCCATTTTTTTTGATATGTTTTAATCCTACTTCAAACTGTGGTTTTACTAGAAAAATGAGCCAGCAGTTACAAGAGATTAAGGGGATAATAAAAGGTAAAATTTTAATAATTGAAATAAAGCTAACATCAATCACAACTGCTTCTACGGGGATACCTACTACTTCTGGAGTTAATTTTCGTGCATCAAAGCCTTCTAGGTAAGTTACTTCGGGTTTTAGTCTAAGTGAAGGATGAAGTTGTTTGTGACCTACATCGATTGCAAGTATGTGTCGTGCACCTTTTTGTAATAATATATCCGTAAATCCACCAGTTGAAGCACCAACATCTAGACAATAATGTCCCTGTACGGGAAATTTAAAATACTCGAGAGCTGCTGTTAACTTTACTGCGCCACGGGAAACGTAATCTGGTGCACCTTGTCTGATGTGTATTATATTATGTGACCTTATCGCTGTTGAAGCTTTTAAACAAATATAGCCATCCACCTCAACAAACCCACTACTAATCAGATCTTGAGCACGCGTACGAGATTGTGCCATTCCTCTATTAAACATCTCTACGTCGAGCCGTGTCTTTTTTTGCACTGCACATCTAATTTTTGTCATGCTGAAATTATAGCAACTGTCTTACTCATGCATTTTTAAATTTTCAATAGATTATTACTATAGATCGGAGTTAGAGGATTTCGTTATTTCAGTTGGACGATATCGTTTGCCGAGATTATGCAAGATACCATTAACTACTCGCGGTTCATCTGTATCGAAAAAAGCATGTGCGACATCTATATACTCGTTTATGACAACCTTTAAAGGAACATCCTTCCGTTCCATCAATTCAAATAATGCTGAACGTAAAATAGCGCGTAAAATGGAGTTTATTCTTACAAGGCGCCACCCTGACGCTAGCTGTTCATCAACAACGGGATCAATATCAGTTTGACATCGCATTACACCTTGCAGGAGGTCTTTAAAAAAAGCAGCATCTGGCTCTACCGTACTGTCAATGTCATCGCTTTGTGCGAAACGGTAAAGTGTAAATTCTTGTAGGATGTCATTTATATCGGTCCCAGCGATATCCATTTGGTACAGTGCTTGAACACTTGCTAGCCTAGCTGCACTGCGCTGAGTGCCCGTCGGAAACTTTTGCGGGGCCGGAACCATTAATCGATCTCACCATCAAATCGAGCTGCGACTTCAATCAATTTTAAGCATGCACGAGCAGCCTCTCTGCCTTTGCCTTTGCAATTGTCAGAAGCGCGCTCAAAAGCCTGCTCGTAAGTGTCAACTGTTAAAATTCCATTCCCAAGTGGAATTACATGAGCGATAGTCAGATCCATAATAGCACGGTTTGCCTCTGTGCAAACAATTTCAAAATGGTATGTTTCGCCGCGAATTACACATCCTAAGACTATAACGCCGGTAAACTTAGGCTCATCAGCGTCAATCCCAATCAAATCTCTTTCAAGAGCCTGAACTAGAACCTGTGGAATTTCCAACGCTCCTGGCACAACGACATGCGTGTAGCTAGCTCCTATAGATTCGAGTTCATTAATAGCTCCATGTAATAGTGCAGCACCGATTTCTTCGTAATAATGTCCTTCAATAATTAATATATGTTGTTTCTGAAATAGTTCCGGAAAATCACCAACTACAGCCTTTAAGCTTGATCTCGACATGTCTTCAACTACTTTCCCATAATTCGTTCACACGATTGATCGATGTTCAATGATTCTCAAGCCGTAGCCATCTAGTCCAACATAAACAGACTTAGGAGAATTCGTAAGTAAAATCATATCTTTAATTCCAAGATCTCGTAAGATTTGAGAACCAACACCAACATCAACTATACGCTGTTCTCGGATATTGCGCTCAGGCAAAATATTACCTTTATAGTTAGCTAGTTGCATAGAAATAGCCTTTGCACGCTGATCTTGGATGAGTACAAGAACTCCACATCCTTCCTCTGCTATCATAGTCATAGATTTCTGAATTAGTTCGCATCCATCTGAGCCATTCCTCACACCTAGCAGATCGTCTAATATATTCAAAACATGTACACGGACCATCACTGGATTTGTATTATAGATATTACCTTTGACCATGGCGACATGCTCAACTGTCGAAGCTGTCGCTTCGTACAAGTGAAGCATAAAGTCACCACCAATAGTCGATGTTACAGGTGTTTGACTCACTTCTTGCACAACTCTATCATTACGTAACCGAAAGGCGACTAAATCTTCGATCGTTCCAACCTTTAGGTTGTGTTTTTGCGCGAACTGAAGAAGATCAGGAAGACGTGCCATTGTGCCATCGTCTTTCATAATCTCGCATATTACGGCAGCTGGATAAAGTCCAGCTAGACGAGCCAAATCGATGGAAGCTTCGGTGTGGCCGGCACGCATTAAAACTCCACCACTTCGTGCTACTAATGGGAAGACGTGACCTGGTGATACTATATCGGTGTGGTCTTTAGTTGGATCAATAGCAGCTGCAATCGTACGGGCACGATCATGCGCAGATATACCTGTTGTAATACCTTCACGTGCTTCTATTGAAACTGTGAATGCAGTTCCAGTGCGTGATGAGTTAGTACGTACCATGGATTCCAACCGTAATTGTCGCGCTCGCTCTTCCATAAGGCTCAAGCATACTAAGCCTCTACCGTATGTTGCCATAAAGTTTATTACATCAGGAGTTGCCATCTGAGCAGGGATAACAAGATCGCCTTCATTTTCGCGATCTTCTGCATCAACTAGTATAACCATGCGGCCGTTCCGCAGGTCATGAAGTAGATTTTCAGTTGATGAAATAACACTTTTATCTGTTTCGTGAAAAGGTGTTTTAAGCTTCTGGCTCACTGTCGGTACTCCAATAGTCGCGCCACATAGCGTGCAAATAAATCAACCTCGATATTAACTGCAGTACCAATCTCCTGCACGCCCCAAGTAGTCATGCTTAAGCTGTGCGGTATAAAATTTATACCAAAAGCTTGACCTGCTACTTCGTTGATAGTCAGTGATGTACCATTGATAGCAATAGAACCTTTAGGGGCAATATATAACGCAAGATGTTCTGGTGCTTCGAATACAAATCTTTGGCAATCACCATCGGCGTAGATGTCAGAAATATGCGCGAGACCATCAATGTGTCCTGTTACAATATGTCCACCCATTTCATCGCCGAGTTTTAGTGAGCGTTCCAAGTTAACTTTCGTTCCAATTTTCCATTCCCCGAGATTAGTTTTAGACCTAGTCTCATTGGAAACGTCTACAGTAAATGCAGCGCCGCCATTATGCGTTCTAACATCAGTTACCGTTAGGCAGCAACCTGAGCAGGCAATAGATGCACCAATCTCAATAGAATTAGCATCATAATTGCTGGTAATCACAAACGCATCACCATTACATGCGGCCACCTCTCCAACGTTGGTGATAATTCCACTAAACATCTTTCATCTTCCTTATGTCGCTCTAATTTGGACAATCTCTTTATGCATGATATAATTGCTTTATGGAAGTGTTAGGCTATTAACCTCAACGTTAGTTAAGATTATGTTGCTTTACGAAATATGAAAATATCATCATGTTCCAGAGCTGTTTTTCTTATTAGCTTAAAAGGCGTGCGTGAAACAAATGATTTAAGCATTTCAATTGCGTCTTGGTGCTGATCCGTTTTGCTGCGGGCAAGGAACATGATGACTTCATCAACGAGGCGGAAACGGTCAAATGCTCGCCATATTGTTGGTCCGCCTTCGACAAGCAACCGAGTAATACCGTTTGCTACAAAATTCTCAACTACTGCAGGTAACCATATCTGATTGTCTACATCCGTAACTCTAATTATAGCACATTTACTGCGGAGAATTGTTGATGGTACTAGGGACGTATGTCGCGTTATCCAACTAGTAGTTGTTGAATTGTCTGAAAAAATTCTAAAAGTACCACTAATTGGAGTTTTGCCACTAAGAATAAAACGTGCGGGAGACTGATGAGCAAGTCCAGGTAGACGACAGGTCAACAGAGGATTGTCATCGACAAGCGTTTTTTGTCCTATCACAATCGCATCAGCTTTGGCACGTAGCAAGTGTCCTCGTTTGCAAGCATCTGCACCTGTAACCCAAGCAGGCTTTCCACCTTTTCCACGAGGCACCTGACCAGCAGAGTTGAGAGCTAGTTTTAACTGAATAAAAGGGCGCCTTTCAGTCACTCTTAGGATATGGCCAAGAGTTACCCAACGACATGCTGACGATAGTACTCCTAGGCTTACAGCGATACCTGCTTCTCGTAATCTTGTCAAACCGCGCCCAGCAACACGTGGATCAGGATCTTTAATACCCACAACTACCCGTTGTACACCTGCAGCCATTATTGCCTCAACGCAGGGTGGTGATACCCCAAAGTGCGAGCAAGGTTCTAAGGTGACGTACAAAGTTGCACCAAACGCAGCTTTCCCGGAAAGCTTAAGAGCTATTGGCTCCGCATGGGGGCGACCACCTGGTTGTGTCCAACCTCGTCCCAACACTTTACGGGTCTTAGGGCAAACTACAACGGCACCAACAGATGGGTTAGGAGCTGTTGTTCCCAACCCACGTTCAGCCATTTGTACAGCCATTGCCATGAAGCGTGTGTCAATTTCCAATGCCAATGTTCTTAATTTCCTTGCACGCAATCTGTATAATTTTGAAACAAAGTCAGCGCATATATCTATTAAGGCTAAAAATCTAAATTTCCAATAAATATTGATGAACGTATGAAATTAGTTTTTTTACCATCAAATTTTATTGGAAAATAAAAGAATCTCTAATCTTTAAATTTTGCAATATATGTAACTCTGGAAACAGGAAATAAGTTGCCAGTCTATTCTACAGATTCAGCTAAGATATTGTTTAAATCGGTGCCTTTCTAAAGGTGCGATATATATGCTAAATAAAAATAGCAAATTGGATTAATTTCTGCAATTCTGCATGGCTTATTCGCTGATGTCGTGCAAGTATATTTCGGATCTAATAAATCTTTCAAGTTGGTTTACAGTTCTTAAGATCAAGTATTAAGCATGTTTTGATGAGACAGGCTACCTTACCAAGGCTGTCCCTACTAGGGTTTGCAGACTGTTGCGATTTGACGATATAATACATTAAGACTGTTTAAAGATCGTCAACCCACTCTAATTTAGAAAACTATTTTTATATCACCAAAACAGATGAAGATGCAGTGAATGCAAGAGTTTTCTTCAAAAGGTGAGTGTTTATGATATGAGTATCTTCACTCGAGAAAAAGACAACACACGATAGATATCTAAACATAAGCTAAATATTATTGATAAATTGGAAAACGATTACATAATGCTACGGCTTTTTTCTTTACTCTCAACTCCTCAATTGAATTGTAGCCAGAGTCAACACTAGTTAAACTTTCTAATACTTCTGAGATCATGTTGGCGATATCTTCAAACTCATGCACTCCAAATCCGCGGGTTGTGCCCGCTGGTGTTCCAAGCCGAAGTCCTGATGTAATAGCTGGCTTTTTGGGATCAAATGGAATGCTGTTCTTATTGCATGTAATATGTGCTCGTCCTAAAGCTGCCTCCGCATCCTTACCAGTTAGTTTGTGTTTGAGTAGATTAACAAGCATAAGATGATTATCAGTACCACCTGTGACGATATCAAAACCCTTTTTTTGTAGCGCTGCAGCTAAAGTCTTAGCATTAATAACTATCTGGCTAGCGTAGGCCTTAAAATCAGGGCGAAGCGCTTCGCCAAAAGCTACAGCTTTTGCGGCTATTACATGCATAAGCGGCCCGCCCTGAATACCAGGAAAAATTGCTGAATTAAACTTTCGTGCTAACGTTGAATCATTGGTTAATATGATGCCACCGCGAGGTCCACGCAATGTTTTGTGTGTAGTGCTTGTCACAACATGCGCGTGCGGTATGGGACTTGGATGTGCACCACCGGCAACAAGGCCAGCAAAATGGGACATGTCGACAAGGAGAAAAGCGCCTACGGCATCTGCAATGCTACGAAATCTTTCAAAATTCCACAAACGACTGTAAGAAGAGCCGCCTGCAATAATCAACTTAGGTTTTACGCGTCTAGCTATATCTTCTATTTCATCCATATCTATCAAACAATCGACTTTATTAACACCATAAGGTTCAACATGAAACCACTTTCCAGACACATTAACCTTGGAACCATGTGTGAGGTGACCACCTGCGTTAAGATCAAGTCCCATAAATGTATCACCTGGCTGCATGAGTGCTAAAAAAACAGCTTGATTTGCTTGACTGCCTGAGTTTGGTTGAACATTAGCATAGTCGCACCTGAACAGAGCTTTTACTCGCTCAATCGCGAGTTCTTCCACTATGTCAACAAATTGACAGCCTCCATAATAGCGATTGCCTGGATAACCCTCCGCGTATTTGTTAGTTAAAACTGTGCCAACTGCCTCTAATACCGATTTTGACACAATGTTTTCTGAAGCTATTAGCTCAATTTCATTCTGCTGACGTCTATACTCAGCCTGTATTGCAGAGTAAATATCTGGATCAGCTTGAGCTAGCGTTTTTGTGAATAAGCCCTGAAGGGTTGATGCAGCATGAGGCATGTTTATCATTATACAATTCTAACAAGTATTATTTCGTATTTGTCTAATGTAACGATTCAATTCAATTGAACCAAAGTAATTTATCCCAGTCCGATGTATGTTTGATGTAAATAGAGAAAATAAATATTGCAATGCACGATTCTTACAAAATACCTTCAAATTTATTTCACTCTTCCTTCAAATTAATTGTTTGTTAAGTTTTGCACAGCCGCAGCATATAGGTTCACATCCACGAAATCCAATAACAAACAAAATAATTAAGCAACTCTGAAGGAGCTGAGAGTGCTAACTCGTTGTAATCGAAGTTCAAATTATAATGGTATAAAACGGAACCACAACCTCTTAAGTTAATCTTCTACTCAAAATAGATATTCAAACACTAAGTCACAAACTCTCAATAATTAGCGGCGACACGACCTACGCCATCATGGTTGTATAAATCTCGTCTAAAGTGTATTATCCCATTTTTCGTTGCCCAAGCAGTAACATAAACTATATACAGAGGGACAGACTTTTTGAGACGAATTGTTTTCATCTCACCACTTTTCTCAATTTGATCTACAGCAACCTTAGCCCATCCTTTATTCTTTTTAAGAAGCCAAACTAATAGGGATTTGATATTACCAACACGCACACAGCCTGAGCTTGCAGCACGTACATTATTTCCAAACAAGCGTTCTGAAGGCGTATCATGTAAGTATACAGAGTAAGAGTTATGAAAGTTAATTTTGACGAATCCTAGAGGATTCCTGGGCCCTGGCTTCTGACGATAACTTAAATGATAAGGCTGTTTTGAGTGCCAGTCGATTTTCTCTGGGTCTATTTTTTTTCCGCCTTCATAAGCATCAATACCATATCTGATGAGTACATTTTGTTTTATTTTTTGCAACTGCCTACCTTTTGGAATTAAATCTTTCTTTATAACGGTAGGAGGAAGCTTCCATACTTTATTAAAGTTTAATTCGTGTATGCGAGAGCTGAGTACGGGTGTTTTGCGATCTATTTTACCTACAACCCCTGTGTGTCGGGACACAACCCGATCATTAGCAACTGCTTCGACATGAGCGGCTGGAATGTTCACAACTACGTACCTTAAAGCGCCTATCTTTGCATGTTGTCGCAAACGGTTAAGATTTAGACGCAATTGCTGCAATCGTACGAATGCTGGCACATTCAGAGCTAACCGGGTTTGACGATCGACGACACCAGTTGGCGTTAATCCGTTTGAGGTCTGAAAACGCTTCACTGCTTTGTCAAGTGCGTAGTCAAAATACGTTGGGTAACTTGATTCAGACTTTAAATGCCCAGATGCAAGAAGGCGACCTTGCAGAATCGCGACATTTCTATGAGTAGTACCAACTTCTAAAACGGTTCTTTTGGCAAATGCGGGTATGGGTTTCCAACCACCTTTTTTAACTATATCTTCGTAACGCTTAATGGCTTGGATGGTCGGCTTTATATTATTACGTGATATGGTCGGATAGCCTATTGGCGGATTTCTTTCCCATTCGCGGATAAAGTTACGCTTATACACAGTATTGAAAACGTCGTTATAAGATCCGTTGCCAAACTGCATCCAGCTATTAGCGTCACCGTCCCTTGCAATCGCAATGTTAATCATGCTTAACATTACAGAAACTGCTAATAAAAGGTCAAGAATGCGGTTTTTTTTTAAAGTCGTAACTTGCGTTTTCTCACAGCGCATTATCGAGCTCATTTTTTAATGTGTAATTAGTGGGTTCGAGCATTGTGTTTTAAATGTTTTTTATTGTATCAACGGATTATGAATTTTTCAAAAAAATCGTGATATGAAAAAACTAATAAATTAAAATAAAGTGTGAAATGCAATTTACAAAATTAAATATAACACGAGTTTCACAATAAAGCAATGCTACATGAGTAGGTTGCTGGGGACATTGTTTTAGTTAGATGTATGAGGTGTGTACTTCGTGTGATGTGAGCCCTTGATTAGTTTGTGTTTTTCGTTTCATTCTAGAACGCGTAACACATTGCAAATGTTTATTTCTCTCTATAATTGTTAATGATTTAATAAAATATTTGCTCTCGTTATCGTTTCGACAAGTTGGTGCTTTTGGTGGAGTTAAGACTAGAGATTTTTACACATTTTAACTTCAACAACTTGTGATGAGTTGTAGAAAAAAAATATGTCAAAAAAGAACATTTCTCGGACATAACGTATTTAATAGTTATACTGTAAAATAGCAATAAAATTTGATGCATGTATTCTAGGTTATGGGTTTTTTTGTAAATTGGAGATGTATGTCTGCAAACACCAAGTGATAGTGAGCTAATTTTATTTGCAAGCGTCATGTATGTTGTATGAAAAATTTGGCAAGCCGTACCATCGCTGCCACTCTTCAAAGATCAATAAATTGAATGCAATTACCGGCGTAAACAGTCAATAAAAACTGTCCGCATGAATGAAACCGACATAGTGGCGATAAAACAGGATTATAATCAGAGTTAGGTGGAATCTAATAAAAAATGCTACTTAAAGTTATAAAATAGGGTTCCATGTAGCACTAAGAGCGGTATGGCGAACTTGCTCTAAGTAGTATTTTTTTGCAAGAGACAACTGCCACATACAACAACAAACAATTATCTAGTTAGCGAAAGTGAAAAAGAATTTAATTCTAAATAATAACTAAAACTAACTAGAATTTATTAAAAACATCCCGACTTATTCATATATGCGGTAGGTAACCTCACTAAGAAAAGCTTAATTTGTTTATATTCATGTATAATGTTAAGATTAACAATGGCATTAGGGAGCAAATGAACACATTAAAGCTCAGAGGAGGCTATTTCCTAGAAAGAAATATCACATTATCATAAGCATGTACGTGTCGCGAACCTGTAAATAAGTCAGCATATTCTTCAATAAGGTCTGTCAAAGACATATCAAAATACCTAAGTATTTCGATAATTAAAGCGGCGGAAGGTCGATAATTACCAGATTCTATCTTTTTCATCATCATTAATGTAATTTCAAGCGTCACGGCGAAATGTAGCTGTGAAAGCCTAGCCTCAACTCGACAAGAAGATACTATAGCACCTACAAACTCATCAAAGGTTATAGAATCCATTGGATGCCGCTCCGCGTGGTCATATACGATCAACTTATCCACACCCCCCACGTTCTTGCCAAATCTACTACCAGTAGCTGCAACTCTTATTTATGTCGAACATAATAGAGCAGTGTTATTATTTTGTATCACCAAAGATATTGTACGAAATGCCTGCAGCATTTGTGATAAATTTACAGCACAATTATCAAATCTCAAATGTTAAAGTCAAACTCGAGGAGCTTGGCGATTAACGAATTTAGAATTTTGGTATATAGCGTAGTTTTAACATGTTTTAGATCCGTGACAACTGATTGGTTGCGACGGTCGATGCCTTTACATTATCCAGAATTTTTTACTAGATAATTACGACTTATTGTGAATTATGCAACATAAAATCGCGCACAACGCTAAATTATTTAAGTGCAAATCTGGTGATAGCAATGCATTACTAATAGCTGCTAAGTTCATATAGTACAGTTAAAGTAAGATCTTAGACTTAGCAAAGCCTAATAAGGAAACAAGGTGATTTGCACTCTTTAATTAATAGGCTTTTTCGGGAAGTGGATGTTTGGATCTATCGCTGTCTACATGCGGGATACAAGCTAAAAAACAATATATACATTAATAAAAATTCTTCGCTTGTTTTGTACTCGCCACAACTTAATTGATCTTGCAAAAAATACGCTTGCTCAATGTTATATTACCTATTCATAACTAGTTTCTTTCACGATATTCACCACAAGAATCATGCGAATCGTTTATCTCTAAGCTATTATCTCCTCGGAGTTGCTGTAAGATGATTAAAATAACTTGAATTCCATTTGGAATTGGGCTAGATGTTATGATTACAAAGATATAATGTTTATTGGTTAAATACCTTCACTTGATTTTCTTAATACTTGAGCTATCACTAGATATTTTATATTTTTGCAATAAACTTCATAGATTTCAATGGCTTCAAAATAAAAAAAGCTCGAATAATGTATTCAGATTAAAAACAAATTCACTAAGTTGCGCACATAAAAGTTTTATATCTACTCAGGATTATTTGTGATGTATCACTTACTTTTTTTGTTACTCTTAGTGACGCATCCACTTTCTATTGTTGCGGATGATAAAATTGGGCACACTACACTAAATAACGATATAGTTGCAGAGCATCATCATCTTGGTGTCCATGAGCATGGTAGAGGCAGCCTTAATTTTGCAATTGAAGGCGATAGGATTAGTATAGAATTGATATCTTCGGCTGCTGATATATTAGGATTTGAACACAAGGCTCAGACACGCATACAGACATTGGCTGTTGATAATGCAAAAATGAAGTTGAAAGATATAAGCAATATTATACTTTTGCCTTCTGCTGCAAGTTGTAAGGTAGATCAATCAGCTGTGGATTTAATTTACGATCATAATGCTTTGCATTCGGAATTTTTAGCTATTTACGATATAACTTGCGAAGTGCCAGAAAAGCTGGTGAAAATAGACATCTCATACTTTGAAATATTTGAGGATGCAAAAAAGCTTACGGTGAATGTTGTAGGCTCTAAGTTGCAAAAAAAAATTGAAGCTAATAGAGGCTTAACAGAAATAGATCTTGAAGGAATTTCTTGAGATAGAGCACTAAATAGTTGAGTGAAAAAAATATCAAAGTTTTCGAAGCTATTCCACCATTAGTCGCAAACATGTCGAGTGTTGCGTTTGCATGGCCAGGAGTACAAAATTTCAGTATTGAATTAGATAATTTTTCTTTGAAAGTTGGTTCTAAAGTACTTCTTATTGGGCCATCTGGAAGCGGCAAATCGACGCTCCTTAGTCTACTATGTGGAATTAATATACCGCACCAAGGAACAATAGAAATACTCGGCACGAATATAGTTAGCATGTCAAATACTATGCGAGATAGGTTTCGTGTGAATCACATTGGCGTAATTTTCCAAATGTTCAATCTGCTTCCCTATGGTTCAGTCATTGACAACGTCTTGCTACCGTTAAGTTTTGCGAAGCAACGCCGTGAACGTGTTGGACGGACCAGGGGACATCTTCTGAGAGAAGCTAAACGAATTTTAACTGCGATGGGGCTTGATAGTGCCTTATTCGGCGGATCAACAGCTGCTCTAAGCGTTGGTCAGCAGCAGCGGGTGGCTGCTGCTCGTGCTTTAATAGGTATTCCGGAGCTTGTTATTGCTGATGAACCAGTTTCAGCCTTAGACTACAAGCACAAAGAGCGTTTTCTAGATCTTCTATTCAGTCAGATAGAAGAAGCTAATACCACACTTCTTATGGTCAGCCATGATCAATGTAT
>JABSQE010000034.1 GCA_013214245.1 Hyphomicrobiaceae bacterium | reverse complement strand
CCATGAATCTTACCAATTCTTTCAAGTTTTCTAAACGTGATTGCGCCTGCGGACTTTTTTCTGATTGCCACATTGCCGTGTAACCGCTTTCATCGAGAATTATCTCGGCTAGATTGGTGTGACTTAAAGTATTCATTTTTTGGCTCCAACGTGAGAAATTTCGCGTTAGATCAATTAGTGAATGCTTAGCTTTACCGCGTATCTCATCGGTATCACATAGTTTTCTGGCAGCATGGAACATAGAAAGATTATGTGAGCGTGCCAACTCACGAATGCGGCGCACGGAACTGCTACCAATACCGCGTTTGGGAAGATTTACAATACGTTCGAACTTGAGGTCATTGGATGGATTTTGAGTGACTTCAAGGTAGGCAATAGCATCTTTGACTTCTTGGCGTTCATAAAAACGGGGTCCACCTATTACGCGATAAGGTATACCAAGTGTGACGAATCGATCTTCGAAGGCTCGCATTTGAAATGATGCTCGCACTAGTATTGCAACGTCGTTTAGGGGATAATTATTACTATACAGTACTTCGATATCTTCACCAATAACGCGAGCCTCCTCCTCATCATCCCAGACACTCATTACAACGACTTTTTCTCCATTTTGATCGCTTGTGAAAAGTCTTTTGCCAAGGCGTTCCTTATTGTGTGCTATTAACTCGGAGGCTGCCGCAAGAATATGCCCGGTTGAGCGATAATTACGCTCCAGTCGAACAATTTGGGCACCAGGAAAATCTTGTTCAAATCGCAAAATATTTTCTACCTCAGCACCACGCCATCCATAAATGGATTGATCATCGTCACCAACGCAGCAAATGTTCGGCGAACCCTGAGCAAGAAGTCTCAGCCACAGGTATTGGACTGTATTCGTGTCTTGATATTCATCAACAAGAATATGACTAAATAACCTCTGATATTCTTCTAAAACATCTAAATTTTCCATAAACAGTCGCAGAGTCTCAAGTAACAGATCACCAAAATCAACAGCATTAAGCTCCTTCAACCGAACCTGATAATCTGCGTAAAGTCTTACACTTTGCCCATTTGCAAATTTGTAAGCTTCACTTTTAGATACTTTTTCTGGTGTTAGGCCACGATTTTTCCAATCGTCTATTAGAACTGATAGTCTGCGTGCCGGCCAGCGATCCTTGTCAACGTTCGCCGCTTCGCTCACTTGCTTAATCAGGCGAATTTGGTCATCAGTATCAAGAATAGTAAAACCTGATTTAAGTCCTACTAATTCGAAGTGGCGCCGTAAAATACGCATGTTAATGGCGTGAAAAGTGCCTAACCAAGGCATAGCTTTAATAGAGTCGCCGACGTGAAGGCCGATACGCTCTTTCATCTCTTTGGCGGCTTTATTGGTAAAAGTTACCGCTAAAATCTGCGACGGGTGTGCCCGATTGGTCTTTAGAATATGAGCAATACGCGTAGTTAGAACACGTGTCTTACCCGTACCAGCACCGGCCAGAACAAGAACTGGTCCGTCTAGGACTTCAACGGCCGTGAGTTGTTCGGGATTAAGATTTTTTAAATATGTAGCAGTACCATGTACTACAGTCCTCATGGCACGCTCAGAAATTTTCGACTTACGTTCATCCGAAGTTCGATTTTTTGATGTGTTACTTATTTTTTTTATCATACATGCAACTATTGTTATAGTTCGTGTTTATCTATTTTATTCATTACCGCCATGCTTCATTAAATTTTATTTATCACGCTCAGATCTGGTATTGACCTGACGTACTAAACCTACCTTTTCTCAAAATTTTAGTTGTATTGAAAAACTATTCGCAAGTAGACCCTGAATATTCTACATAATTATAATGATGGTCTTAAGTTGAGCTTTTTCATAGCACTCTCAATCTTGCCAGGTTGTGTGGTTAATATACAATTTTTTACGAAAGCTAGCAAAATAAAGTTTCGATGTCTCATTTATCCTAGCTGCGCCACACAGTTGGACTATGAATTTGGGTTATGGCTTTGCCATGTATTACGTCCTTTTGGCGCTAAATTTTGTTTTTTACAGCTTTAATCGAGGTGGAATTCTAAATACCAGGGCCATGTTAATTGATATAGATGTATTTTTATCAGCAGAAGGTAGTATATTTTAGCGTCCTAAAATTTAAAAACAACATCTTAGAGTTGGCAGAATGCCACCTTGCTTCACTCGGCCATATAGTCTAGTCTGCTGCAAAGCTAGTTTTCTGCCATAATGCTATGATTAGGATCCCTTGATAATGGCTAAATATAAATTGTGCGAATACTCAATTGTCCATATACAGAGTTCATCTAAGTGAAGTGGCCGCCCAACACGCTATTTATTGTCCGTCATGTTGCTAGTATAACAAGTTTGCCCGCGCGATTTTTTTTTAAGTGGCATAACCTTGCCGGGAACATTCGAGGCGGTATATACATGCTAATAGCAACCTTATTCTTCTCCATTATGATTGCGCTCATTAAGATTGCCGGCCAACGCTTGAATGTCACAGAAATTCTGCTTGTCCGTCAACTTACAACTATTTCAATTGCTGCACCCGTCATAATATCAAATTTCCCAGTTTCTCTTCATACGGCACATCCTAGATTGCAGTTACTTCGTGTTATCGTAGCTTTTTTTGCTATGATACTCGGTTGTTCTGCCTTTATCTATCTGCCTTTCGCGGAAGTAACGGTGATTATGTTTTCCAAGACTTTTTTTGTGTCTATTCTGGCTGTAATACTTCTTGGCGAAATAGTTTGTGTGCATCGTTGGGGCGCCATTATTGTTGGTTTCTTTGGCGTATTGATAATTGCATGGCCCGACACTACCAATATTTTAAGCATCTACACTTTAATGGCCATAGCCAGTTCTGCTTGCGTTGCTGCTGTAATTATAATTTTGCGTGTTTTGAGTCAGGCTGATAAACCGGTTACTATTATGACTTATCAAGCTTTGGGAGTTGGGCTGTTAATGGTAGTACCGGCAATGTACTACT
>JABSQE010000033.1 GCA_013214245.1 Hyphomicrobiaceae bacterium | reverse complement strand
GGTATCAGCTAACACGCTTATCTATTGGATTAAGGGTGCGTGTTCTGGACCTAAGGTGCTAAACTATTTAAAAAATTATGATTTTTGGGACGTATTAGTCATAGTTATGAAAAAAAGAACTTTGCAAACAATGGTTCATAACCTTTTAATCAGGCTAAGCAGTTAGTTTAAAATTAGTTATGCAATATACACCTAAACTTTTAATTTTAGAGTTCTAACAGCTTATATCTATGAACTTAGTTCAGCATAACCGGCAAACTACAACAATCATTGTAAACTGTATGAGCTATTTGAAATATTGGAAGATTTAGGTGTTTAGGCTCTAACAACAAAAAATATTATTATTTAGCGCTTAATAACAAAAATTCTATAGTTCTCTCTCTAGTTTATTTTATTAATCTCACTACTTGTTGAACTTTAACAAAGTCAAAGCTTTAGATAGCAACGAAATACGAATTAAATAGGAAAAATAATGCGACAGGCGAATCTCGTTCAAAGATGGAAAAGTAATTTTGCTATTTTATTTTATGTATTGATTTGCTGTCCTATGACTATAACTCAACCTAATACGGTGTTAGCGCAGAATGATGAAAAAGCCTTGAATGTGAGACAAGATATTGTTGAATTAAACAAGCGTGTGAAATTTCTCGAAGATCAATTGATGGATATCCACGTGATTTTAGGCACTTTTGAAAGTTTGGTTAGGAACCATAATAGACATAACGAAAGAGCAGTTTTAGGTCCAAAAAAATCACTGCTCAAAACGGTAGATCCCAATATGAGTTTTAAGTTTAATAAAAGTGTAGACAATGGTAATAAAGTAGCGACTTTTGCTGACAAAACTATTGAAATAGGGCGCACTTCACCTTCCGACAAAGTTGTTCGACAAAAACTACCTCAGATTCCCAATCGAGAAACAGGTAACAGTTTGACTGCTCAATATGAATCAGCCTACAATAGTATGTTACGAAAAGACTATCGTTCAGCGCAATCCGCGTTTACTGGGTTTCTTCAGAAATATCCAAAAAGCAGATTGGCAGGGGAGGCTCAGTACTGGTTGGGTGAAACTTTTTATATGCAGGGGCATTATAAAAGCGCTGCATCTACTTTTCTCCGAGGGTACAAGGTATATCCCTCAAATCCGAAAGCGCCAGATAATTTGTTGAAGCTTGCTATGTCGCTGGGTCGTCTGGGTCAGCGTTCATCTGCATGTGGTTTTCTCAAAGAATTTTTTGTCAAATATCCAAATTTATCAGAAAGCATTCGACTCTTCGCTAGGCAAGAGACTAGGCGTTTGAGATGTTAGTGGCTGAGACTGATTTTCATTTCATCAGTGATTTAGAATTAAGTCAGCGTTTTGTGAAGCTTTTAGAATTTGATAATGTAATTATTGCTGTATCGGGTGGCTCTGATAGTCTTGCACTGCTATACTTGGTACGCTTATGGCACAGGCAGCAAGTCAACAGGCTAGGTTTACGTCTACGCCTTTTGGGTGTTACCATCGATCATGGTCTTAGAGTAGAGGCCAAGCATGAGGTGCGCCAGATCCGTGAATGGACCTGTTCGATTGGTATCGAGCATCGCAGCATTACTTGGTACGGAGACAAGCCAGTATCAGCTGTTCAAGACACAGCTCGAAAGACACGTTATCAGCTTTTAAAAGAACTAGTGCTTCGCTTGCCTGGCAGATCTGTTATATTAACCGGTCATACGCGTAATGATCAGGCTGAAACGGTGCTTATGCGTCTAGCTCGCGGGAGTGGCGCTAAAGGTTTGGCTGGTATAGCAAAGTGTACGCGCATATACGGATATCATGTATTGCGTCCATTACTTGATTTGTCTCGTGAAGAGCTGCAGGACTATTTGATTAGTATTAAAGTGATGTGGTTAAACGATCCAAGTAATGAGGTATTAGCCTTTGAACGTGTTCGTATTCGCAAGAAGATTTATGCACGAAAAGATTTAGGATTAGAGGATGCTGCACTTGCGCGTACAGCGCAAAGAATGGCACGGACAAATTTTGCACTTGAAGATATTGCAGTTCGTTTGTTAAGAGAAAAAGCACAACAAAATCCGGTTCTTAAGCGCTATGGCATTTTTTTATGGGAGTACGGCACTTGGGAGTTGCCTGATGAAATAGCGATCCGTGTTCTGCGTCGCATAGTTTATGCTATTGGGGGGCACGCTGATCTCCCTTCTCTACAAAAAACAGAAAACTTATTACAATATATTACTAAGAATCATTTTCGCGGTGCAACGTTAGCAGGTTGTCAATGTTTTAGCAGGAAGGTTGGTTTTACGACACACGTATTATTTTTTAGGGAAAGAGGGCGTGTTGCTCCGCCGAATATTAGATTTGTTCAAGCGCCAGCAACAGCTATATGGGATCGTCGTTTCAGGATCACAATTAAAAGTATGGAAGAAAAAGAAATTTCAGTGGCAGCGCTGGGTTCAAACCTTTCGGTCTTAAAAAATAAGTGTGATTTGAGGTCTATCACTCAGTTTGGGATACCAGCCAATGCGCTTATGACATTACCTGGATTTTATGTGAACGAAGAGCTAGTTGCAGTCCCCAATCTTGATTGGGGACTGTCAAGTTGGCAAATCAGTTCAGAATTTATAATGCAAAACTTATTTGGTAGACACCAAACTGAATGAGAGTGCAATTTAACCTTAAGCTTTATCCCAATTAAAAACCGTGCAGCCATTGATACGCTTGAATTGAGCCTGATTTAAATAACTAGCATGCTGATTCGCATATACGCAGTATACCATTAAGTTTATTTTGTGCTCGCCAGAACACTTTATCCATCTTATCAGCTCGGCATCAACACAACTTAATTTGGACTTATCACATATTTCTATAATTCTGCATTCCGTAAGACAAGAACATAACTTATAGTTCACAAGCTAACGTTAACTTAAAACCATGCTTCTCTAGATAATATTAGTTCAAAATTAATGAAATATTGGGGTAAGTGTTGAATAGTAGTAAAAAACTGTAAACCAACAACTTATACAACCTTTACGTATTACGTTTGCTGAATATATCGCATTGTCTGCATTTTTGATGGCGTTAGCGACTTTATCGATTGATACTATGTTGCCAGCTTTACTAGATATTGTCGCTAACTTCAATTTGACCGATCCCAATAGACGCCAACTTGTTGTAATTCTCTATTTTGTTGGTTTTGGTATACAACATTTGTTTTAGGGACCACTATCTGATCGATTTGGTCGGTTGCTAATGCTTAATATAGGTTTATATGTTTTTATCGCTGCATCCTTTGTAGCCTCTGCTGCACCATACTATGAAACTCTCCTGTTAGGTCGTATTGAGCTAGGTGTTGGTAGTTCAGCAGCTCGAATAAAAGATATGATAGTTGTGAGAGATTTATTTCACGGTCCACAGGTGGCGCGTGTAATATTTCTTATTATGACCGTATTCATTATAGCGCCGATCTTAGTGCAACTAGTTGGCCAAACTTTACTTTGGTTCCTGGTGTTTGTCACTCGCGTTTAAAGCATTAACAGGCATTGCGGCTCTTCTGTCGTCGCGCAACCGTCTACCTGAAATGCGGCCAGTGGAACTAAGGCATGAGTTATGTAAGTTTTAGTGTGGAGCTAGGAGAATTTGCAATGCAAAAAAAATCTTTAGCATACATTTACATTATAGTATTATATCTGAGATAAACTTGTGTTTGCTTTTGCATTAATTGCAATGGCAACGACGATGGCGTCGCTCATTAACGCCAGCATTGTGGTGTAATTAAGAATAAGTTTGGTTGGATACAAGACTTTAGTGTTATAAGCCTTATTGTCAATAGCTCTGGCCTTTACCATATCCTGCATCAAGCTGCCGCTGGTGTTGTTATTGATTAGGTTAGCTGCAATATTTTTACTTTTTAGTCTTATGACATCAAATTTTAACACGATTGTAACAGAGCCGTTTAAACATATCGCGGGTTTTACGACTTCCATGTTTGTTTTTTTATGAGTTTGTTAGACTGGATTGTGGGTGGTGCATATTATGGATCACTTTTTCCTATGTTCTTAAGCTTTTCTTTGCTCAGTGCTGTGGCATTATTTATAGTTTTATGGGCTGAAAAGCAAAACCGGTTTATTAGTCGTATTGAGTTTTAGTTTAAGCTTTCTAGTTGTCTCTTCGTTGCTTGGCTAAGAAGATTAACTAAACTATAATAAGGTAGGTTGTATCTTGGCTTGAGCCGTGTGCGCGCAACTGCCCCACTAAAACTCGTCACGTATTAGGTTGCGTATGCTAACAGCTTATACTACTCAGTATATGTAAATTTTTAGTCGGAGAATTCCTGCAATGATAAATCTTGTGACGCAATATCTCCCGATATTAGTGTTTCTTGGAGTGGCATTATTAATAACGCTGGCCCTAATGGTTGCCCCGTTTCTTGTTGCAATGAATAATCCAGATCCTCAAAAAGTGTCAGCTTATGAATGTGGATTTGACGCGTTTGATGATGCTCGCATGAAGTTTGACGTTCGATTTTATTTAGTCGCAATTCTCTTCATTATTTTTGATCTTGAAGTTGCTTTTCTGTTTCCCTGGGCTATCTCAAGTAATGAGATT
>JABSQE010000032.1 GCA_013214245.1 Hyphomicrobiaceae bacterium | reverse complement strand
TGAAAAAAAAAAACACATCTACATCATAAATGGTCCAAACCTTAATATGCTTGGCAAGCGTGAGCCGCAAATGTATGGTTCTACAACACTCCAGGAGATTGAAACAGACTGTAGATACTTCGCTCAGGATAACGGCTTCGAATTAACTTTTTATCAATCTAATAATGAATGCATGATTATAGAGTGGATCCAAAATGCAGATGGTGTGGCAGATGGGATTATTATTAATCCAGCTGCGTTTACTCATACATCAATTGCTATTCTAGACGCATTAAAGACAGTCCGCTGTCCTATTGTAGAGATTCATATTTCGAATCCTTACCAACGGGAACGTTTTCGCCACATCTCTTATGTCTCGCAGGTTGCTACTGGAACGATTTGCGGGTTTGGAGCTTATGGTTACATATTAGCCTTAAGTTCTATGCTAAACCTGCTAAAGTAGTGTCATATATATGTTATAAAAAAACATTTCAGAAGCTAATGTCAATCATGTTAGAAAGCTATAAATTTTAGCTTCATTATGCTGTAGTGATATAAAGCTAAAACTAGTGCGAGGTATCGAGTGGGTAAAAATAAACAAACAGTTATAATGCCCAAAGCTTGCGTTATTGGTTGGCCGGTGAAGCACTCGCTTTCTCCAAAGCTACACCGTCACTGGATCAACCATTATAATCTTAACGCTGATTATCGCCATGAGGAGATTGAACCAGATGATGTTGTGGAATTCATTGGCAGCCTTGCTAAACATGGATACGTAGGTGCTAATGTTACAATGCCGTATAAGGACGTTGCATTTCAAGTGTCAAAGCCAGATAAGCGTGCAAACTTTGTTGAGTCAGCCAATACGCTTTGGATTGAAAATGACGTTATACGAGCAACTAATACTGATATAGAGGGTTTCGTTCACGCACTTGATGCTAGGGCACCAGGTTGGGATCATCGTAGTAATGAAGCCTTGGTGCTAGGAGCAGGCGGGGCGGGGCGAGCCGTTATCTATGGCTTATTAGAACGAGGAATAACTCGTGTCCACGTTGTTAATAGAGATCTTCACAAAGTGAGTGACTTACAAAAAAAATTAGGCAATAGTGTTATAGCGCATAAATGGGATGCTGTGCCGAGTCTGGTTGGTAGATCTACGCTATTGGTTAACACTACACCTCTCGGCATGATAGGGCATGAACCTCTAAGAATAGATATCAATAGTTTACCTAGTACTGCAGTCGTTTGTGATATAGTATACATACCGTTAGAAACACCATTGTTAGCAGCAGCCAAGGCACTAAAGCTAGTAACTTTAAATGGTCTTGACATGCTCTTACATCAAGCCGTGCGAGGCTTTGAACTGTGGTTTGGAATAAGACCCAAAGTTACGCAAAAACTATGTAATCTGCTAGCGGCAGACATTAACCGTACATACTAAAGACTTAAACAGAGGTTTTTCAAATCGTAGAGATTTCATCTAAAAGTAGTGCGGTCGAGAAGTGTTTTTCCAATTATGCTTAGAAAAATTGTAATCTAGAAACACAAACTATATTTTATGTTAATTGAATTAATTCCGTGTACAAAGACCTTACTCGCAAAACATTCAATCGATATTTTTGCAATTTGAAAATAAGGAACTGAGACATTTCCAAGTTTTTACTACGTTAGTCGTAAGAAATTTACCTAAGTTCACTGCGGTCTCGTTTGTTTTCTGGCTAATCATGTTGAACCACTCTCGGGAACCTCTGGCGGTACGTTTAGCTAGCTCTAAAATAGTCTTAGGCTCATCTTTCTGAGGCTTAGGCATTTGGGAACCTGCCGAGGCTCCTGTAAGCGTGTCATTATAGTAATGTAGTGGTTTTAGTATTTTTTCCATGGTTGTACTCTCAAACTGCTTTAGGTCTACCAAAATAAGTTTACCGTCACAGATTGAAGCTTTTTTTTTATTGACCTTACAATTTCTGTGCATATAAGCTTTTGCGATTTGTCTCATACACGCCAATTTGGTTAAGTTACGATTTCGCATAAAAAACGCATATTTCGGTGTACCAATTAGCTGACACAAATATGTAGCACCTGGTTGATTGCATTTCACGCATATTTCACTATCAGTAGCTGCCTTCGTCGGTAACAAAAATGCGGTTACTACTATCGGAAATGATATAAAAAATCCGTACACTTATCACTCCATATCACGTAATTACGCTCAGGTTCTAAAGAAATGGAAAACTGCCTTTTTCTAACTCCGGGGTCTAGTTATTCAGAAAAATATTGATATAACTAGCAATGAATTACGGCAAGATCTCTGATTAAATCAAGATGCAGCCTACAGATTATTCAATAATATTTATTAGCGAATAAATAAGCACTGTTGTACGGTTCAAATATATTCTGTTTTTAAAAAGTGAAAAATACCTATTCTTAAGGGTAAGGAGACGTATTGTTACGATATAATTAACTACAGCGTTATAAAACTAATTAAGATTTTTATCAGTGTGATTATTAGTCATAAAAATTCAACTTAGATTATGACAAGCGCACGACCTTTAAGTGATTTATATAAATACACAGATACTAGCTATTTGCCCGGTGCAGAACACTCTTTTTATTAAATGGAATTCACTGCAACTGTCATTTGGGTCATACTAAGCACAGTAATAGTAGGAATACAGTTTTATGCAATAGTGTAGTTATTAGAAGAATTATCAAAAACTACTTGATATGAAATTACCACTAGCAATACACAGTAGATTGCGTATATAGTTAGATGTATGTTGTGACAAGAAAAAGCGTTATTAAGTGCACACAAATAACATTTTTACGCTTATAACATTTGTATCTTGATGTACTTCTACTGAATAACTTTGTGACATTATGGCAGATCGATCAGGCAAGAAATACCAAGGTGGACAACGTGAGTTAACTGTTCGTGTCAAGACAGCTCGAGGAAGAAAGCTATCCTCAACAAACTGGCTTCAACGGCAGCTCAACGATCCTTATGTCATAGCAGCACGGCGCATGGGCTATAGATCCCGAGCTGCTTTTAAGTTGAGTGAAATTGATGACAAGCACCGCATACTCAAACCTGGGCATGTGGTGATCGATTTGGGTGCAGCACCCGGTGGATGGACACAAGTCGCAGTCAAAAGAGTGAGATCGCAGGAAAAAATTGGTCAGGTAATAGCGCTTGATATCTCCGCGATGGAGAATGTTGCTGGCGCACAAGTATTATGCTTGGACTTCATGGATGACAGATTATTTGACCTATTAAAAACACATCTGAAATGTGGAGGGGCGCACACTGTACTTTCAGACATGGCAGCGCCTGCGACTGGACATTCTCGTACTGATCACATTCGTATAATGGGATTAGCAGAAGCTGCAGCGGATCTTGCTTCTAAGGTATTATTTAAGAAAGGTAATTTTCTTTGTAAGGTTTTTCAGGGTGGTGCAGAGAAAGATCTTTTGAGCATGCTAAAGCGCGATTATGTCAATGTTCGTCATGTTAAACCCCCAGCCAGTCGTTCAGATAGCTCAGAGCTTTATGTATTGGCTCAAGGGTTCTATGGTGCTAAATTTAAACACATGTAAATAAATTAATTTGAATAAGAAATAGTTAACATATTTCGTAATGAGACATACCATATATACAGGGTCATGTGATGTCGCAGCTTTTGCCACAACCAATACTTAAGATTAAATGGCTTGACCACGGTAAAGGTATGGATTTGCCGCGATACCAGACAACAAGTGCCGCGGGACTCGATTTGTTTGCGGCTCTAGGGCCGCATGAGGTTGTTGCACTCAAGCCTAGCGAACGC
>JABSQE010000031.1 GCA_013214245.1 Hyphomicrobiaceae bacterium | reverse complement strand
TGATTTTTCTAATATCGGCTTCATTGTGAAGAGGTTTTAGACTTACAAGCAGCTGTATAGTAGAGCAGTTAGGGTTCGCTATAATATTTTTGTAGTCGCCTTTTGTCATGTAGGACTGAAGTACGTGAGCATTAACTTCAGGCACTATCAACGGTATGTTAATATCATACCTCCAGGCAGATGAATTATCGATGACCAGACATCCGGTTCTACCTATTTTGGGTGCGAAAATTTTTGCTACGGAGCTGCCAGCACTCATTAATGCAATGTCACAATTTTTAAAGTCGAATGTTTCAAGATCATAGCACTTTAGTTTTGTTCTCCCAAAGCTTACTTCACGCCCAAGAGAACGGCGCGAGGCTATTGCATAAACTTCATTAACTGGAAACTTTCTAAATGCGAGCACATTTAGCATTTCTCTACCTACGGCACCTGTGGCACCGACGATTGCGATATTATAACCCATTGAATTTGCCTTGATATTATATTGTACGAGTGTGTCCTCCGAAGATTAGAGGAATGACAGCATTTATTATGCAGTTCAAGTACCTAACAATTTGATTATGGTCTTAAAAATCTAAATTTTAAGTTGATAAATTTATGTGCTAAAAAGTATAATAGTAATACTTTTGTGTCTACTACAAGTAACTTGTAGCTGAAGCATATGATGTGTTTTAACTAAATGTTAACTTAGTAAGTGTTAGTATTTTATAAAAATTTACATATCCTTGACACTTTACAGAAGCACAGAGTCGTAATTAATGACCTTCTCGAAGATCCGATAGTACATAGTTTCATAAAACAACTGGAATAATAAAAAATAATATTATTTGTTTAATCATAAATTAAGTAATTTAATATCTTGCTGTTGAGTTTTTAATGAATGATACCACTTCTATATAAGCTGCGTAGTACGCTTGGAGTAAGTTTTCTCTGGGCCTACATCGTCCTTAACGGGAGCCGTCACTACAGTAGGTTGTGACCTACTATAAATGGTGCCCACTTAACTATTAGAGTTCTAGGGGGACATTAAACTTCGGCGGCTACTGCGGCATTTAAAACTTAGCTATTAATTTTAGTACATTGAGAACTTGTCATTTATGTCTGATATTAGACAGCTCAAAGCTGAGTTACGAATAAACATGATGAGACGACGAGAATCGATTCCAGCGAGATGTCGTTTCTTAGCAAGCAAAAAATTAGCGACCTATGCATGTTCACTAATCTGCATTGCTCCTAAGCGTGCAGTTTTCTCCTCTTATCGCGCTATCAAATCGGAGATATGTACGTTACCTTTGGAGTTAGTGCTTACCAATTTAGATGCGAGTATTGCGCTTCCCGTAATCGTACGAGAGGAGTCTTATATAGTGTTCAAGCTTTGGGAAAAGGGCTGTCCACTAAGTCTTAACAAGTGGGATCTTCTGGAGCCTACTGAAAGTGCTCTTCTGGCATTACCGGATGTTATTATCTTACCGCTTTTAGCGTTTGACAATGCAGGAGGTAGGCTCGGTTACGGTGGTGGTTTTTATGATCGTGGTTTAAAGTTGTTGCGATCAAAAAAATCAGTTACTGCCGTTGGTCTAGCATATGAAGAACAAGAAGTCGATGTGGTTCCACAAGAGAGCTGCGATCAAAAATTAGACTATATTCTCACACCTATCGGATTGAGAGCTATAAAAGGTCATCGGACAATACAATGCGATTTCTCTTCTTAGGCGATGTTATGGGGCGTTCCGGTCGTAATGCAGTCATAAACTACTTGCCGAGTCTACGACAAAGTTGGAAATTAGATTTCGTAGTTGTTAATGGTGAGAATGCTGCAGGCGGTTTTGGTATTACAGAAAAGATTTTTAATGATCTAATTGATGCTGGCGCTGACGTTATTACTCTCGGCAACCATGCTTTCGACCAACGTGATACACTAGTATTTATTAACCGTAATAACAATTTAATTCGTCCAATTAATATGCCAGAAGGTACGCCAGGTAGAGGGGCAGGATTATTCAAAGCTAGAAATGGTGCCGATGTACTTGTAATAAATGCTCTTGGACGAGTTTTTATGGCAGATCTTGATTGCCCATTCCGCGCTATCGATCGCGAAGTGACAGCCTGTACACTTAGTGAAAAAGCTGATTCGATCTTTGTTGACTTTCACGCTGAAGCTACAAGCGAAAAACAAGCTTTAGGAACATATCTTGATGGTCGAGTTAGTATTGTTGCAGGTACCCATACACACAGCCCTACATGTGATCATCGTATTTTACCCAACGGTACAGCCTATCAATCAGATGTCGGCATGTGTGGTGATTATAATTCAGTGGTTGGGATGGATGCTTCTGAGCCAATCAATAGGTTTATAACACGGATACCACGCGAGCGTTTTGAACCTGCTTTAGGGTTGGCAACAATATGTGGATTAGCAATTGATATAGATGACCAAAATGGCTTAGCACAAAAAATAGGTCTCGTCAGAATTGGAGGCGTTTTAACGGAGGAAACACCTGCTTTCTGGACACTATAAAATCAAAAAAAAATCCTGTATAGTTTGGAGTTTAGTTTTGTTTACAAAAATATTAAATTTTAAAAATTAGAATAAGTCATTGTTTATAATCATAAAATTTTTCTCTAAGATAGAACTACTTATAAAATATAAGATATGACAAAATATGGCCGGACATTCACAATTTAAAAATATAATGCACAGAAAAGGACGGCAGGATGCAGCTCGATCCAAGCTTTTTTCGAAACTCTCTAAAGAAATACAGTTGCAGCAAAAATGGGTGCTCCTGATCCTTCTATGAATTCTCGATTACGGTTAGCGGTGCACAATGCAAGGTCGCAATCAATGCCGAAGGATAATATCATTCGTGCTATTAATAGAGCATCATTGATAGATGGTAATAATTATGATGAAATCCGTTATGAAGGCTATGGACCTGGTGGAGTTGCTGTAATAGTAGAGGCGCTCTCCGATAATCGTAATCGTACTGGAGCTTCCGTTCGTGCAGCCTTCACTAAATACGGCGGAAATCTTGGAGCGACGGGTTCAGTGAGTCACATGTTCAGCAGAATTGGCGAAATTACCTATTCGCTAATTTCAGGTTCAGCTGATGTGATTTTAGAAACAGCTGTTGAAGTAGGAGCAAACGATGTACAATCTGACGACAACGGACATCTTATAATTTGTAGTTTTGATACGTTAGGAACGGTAGCTGGTCAAATCGAAAAAATTCTTGGCGAGCCAGAATTAGTCAAAACAGTCTGGACACCAGTAGTTTCAACATACGTAGATGAAAACGATTTTGATTCAATCATGAAACTAATTTCTGCTCTAGAAGACGATGAAGATGTCCAGGCGGTATTTTCAAATTATGAGGTTAATACTGAAACTATGAAAAAAATCATGTCTAAATAAGAGGGCCATATAAAGGCCCCATGTTATTTAGAACTTGTTACGGCCATCTAACCGTCGGTGGCATGCTAGATAGAATTGAATTAACATTACCTCCTGTTTTGAGGCCAAATAAAGTACCTCGATCGTATAGAAGATTAAACTCCGCATAACGGCCACGGCGGATTAACTGCTCATCGCGCTCCTCTTCATTCCATGGCATTTCCCAGTTTCGCCTAACCAGAGCTGGATAGATATCTCTAAAAGCACACCCAACGTCTTTGGTAAAAGCGAACGCAGCTTCCCATCCACCAGCATCCGCATCTGGTGTTAAGTAGTCGTAAAAAATCCCACCGATGCCACGTGGTTCTTGGCGATGAGGCAAATAAAAGTACTCGTCGCACCATTCTTTGTAGCGTGGATAATCTGCTATATCGTGGTGCTTTAAACAAGCTTCTTTCATGGCGGCGTGAAAACTCTGTGAGTCCGGGTCATCTTGATTACGACGTGTTTCAAGTACTGGAGTGAGATCTGCTCCTCCAGCAAACCACCACTTAGTAGTTACAACCATGCGGGTGTTCATATGTACTGCTGGTACATGTGGATTTTGCATATGTGCAATAAGTGAAATACCTGATGCCCAAAATCTTGGATCGTTCTCAGCACCTGGTATATTTCTACAAAAATCAGGTTCAAACTCTCCGTATACAGTTGATGTATGCACCCCGACTTTTTCAAAAACACGTCCGTTCATCAGGCTCATAACACCACCACCACCTGGTGCGCCAGAATAATCTATTCTATCCCATGACTGTCGGTGAAAACGACCAGCTGGCTGATCGTGCATCATAGCTTGCGCTGGTAAATTATCCTCAAGAGCCTCAAACGCCGCTATGATATCGTTGCGTAAGGTTTGGAACCAACTTTCAGCACACACTTTAAGATCATCCATGTTGTTAATAGTATCCATTATTCTGTTCCGTTATTCACTACAAGTAGCACACAAATTTTTAGACGTTACATCTTATAGTTAGTTAAAAAAATATAGTCTTTTCTGTTTCATCGCATTACAATGTTGCTAATTCAACACTAATTGAGTGCAATTCTGAGTGTAAAAAGTATTTAAGTCTAGTTAGTGAGAGTAATGATAACTCCTGTGGTTGTGAATCTTTGTTGATAAAAAGCCATATTAGTTGCTTCGAAAGTTATTGTTACTTTTAGGTCTATATTGGCACCAAAGGTAACTTATTAACTAATGTGTTGTGGTTGAGGACCAGCAGTAATGTTATCTTCTTGCTAGACAGCTTATAGTGATTAATTTGCAATTCAAGTGCAGTTTTATGTGTCATCCGCCTGTATGAACACAGTCTCCTGACTTTGGTTTTGCTTAATAACCCGAAAGTACAGCACAAGACGATAGTTTTACTACAGTGAGGATGTAAGTTGAAATATATAGTCTTATTCAATTTGGATTTATTCTTGAGATAAAACATAGACCAATAACGGTAGGTAGTTACTTTATGGTTGAAGTACAATTAGTTTCCCTAAACGGATCAAATAAATTATGTCTAAGTATTTGTATTAGTGTCGTAAGTATGCTTTATAACGCAGTTTGAACTAAAATGCTGTATTAGTAAGTGAGCTTTATCAGTATTGAGTTTAATTTAAATTATAAAGTGCGGATATGTAACAATAGATTATTATAAAAGTTAATTTCTAGGGCATATAAAACTTTGTTTCCGAAGTTAGTGAATGGGACTGAATAGATGAACACATTCTATGTCAACTACTGATTAATTCAAAATAGTACAAAACTATTAGTCGTTATTATTGAGCGATTAATTAAAGTTAAAGTGTTAGTATCAAGTTAATAAACTATAAATAAAAAAACTGAACTAGCTTCACTAACGCTCATTATTTTAATCAGTTTATAACATTTGAAGACTGAGATTTATTTGTCCACCAATAAGCTATAAATCTTAGTTATCAGTCTATATTAGTTTCGTGTAACATAATTTCATGGTGTGCACTGCGATACTCGAGGGGTAACTCGGATTGCATAAATTTTTATAAGTAAATGCGGTTTAATTCAATGTTCAGTTGGTTTGAAAACTTAATTGAGCCCTTTCCGGCAGACCAGCCCTTCCAACCACCACATCAGCTCATATCCTTCTACTGGTACTTTGTTGAACCGTTATGGAAATATTGGTTGGTATTTTTAGCAACTGGTTTCATAAGTGCCTTAATTGAAGTTTCATTTTTTGCATATCTTGGGCAAATAGTGGATTTAATGCAGGCTGCTGAAGAACCGAAACGTTTTTTCTATGAGCATAGTGATCTTTTGTTTTGGGTTGCCTTTGTGGCGTTAGTTGCGCGTCCTCTCATCTTTGGGCTTGATGAACTTATTTCTAACCAGGTGCTTACTGGAGCAGTCTCAACTCGGGTTCTTTGGAAAACTCATCGATATTTATTACGTCAGAGCCTAGACTTTTTCCAAAGCGATTTTGCAGGTCGAGTAACTAATAAAATTATGTATACAGCACCAGCATTGCGTCAATCTGTAATCCAGACATGCGATGCGATATGGTTCGTCATTGTCTACACCATAAGTGCTGTCATACTATTTATCGGCTCAGATTGGAGGCTAACGTTACCGCTAGTCTTATGGATCGTAATTTATATTGCAATTATGGTTTATTTTGTACCACGTATTAAACAAATGGCAGCAGACACCTCAGAAGCGCACTCAATGCTTACCGGCCGAATCGTAGACGCTTACAGTAATATCTTGACAGTAAAATTGTTTGCACACGCGGATCACGAGGAACAAAAAGCGCGTGAAGCCTTACAAGAGCATCTTTACGTTTATAATCGTCAACTCCGTATGATTACAATCATGAACCTAACAATCTGGATTACTAATGGTATTTTGATCGTAAGTAGTAGCGGTTTGGCAATATGGTTATGGTCTGCAAGCGCTATAAGTATAGGCGCAGTTGCGTTAATAACTACGCTGATAATTCGCATTGTCAACATTTCAGGCTGGATTATATGGGTGGTTACAAATGTTTTTGAAAATATTGGAAGCGTTCAAGATGGTATGAAATCACTTTCTAAACCGTATACTGTATACGATGCTCCTTCTGCCAGACCTCTGCAAGTAAGCCGTGGTCGAATAGTTTTTGACAGAATTAGTTTTAATTACGGAGATTATAACAGAAAAATTATTAAGAACTTATCTCTAACTATTGAACCAGGAGAAAAAGTTGGATTAGTTGGGCGCTCAGGTGCTGGTAAATCAACGGTCATTAACACTTTACTTCGCTTCTACGATCTGGAAATAGGCCGTATTTATATTGATGGGCAAGACATAGCTACTGTAACTCAAGATAGTCTACGTGAGCATATTGGCGTGGTAACTCAGGACACTTCCCTGCTGCATCGTTCGGTACTCGACAACATTCTTTATGGTCATCCGAATGCTTCACTAAACCAAGTTATGTTTGCGGCACAAATGGCTCAAGCGCATGATTTCATCTTGAACCTTAAAGATAGCAGAGGTCGTGCAGGCTATGAAGCACACGTAGGAGAACGTGGAATCAAACTTTCTGGAGGTCAACGTCAACGAATCGTAATTGCACGTGTGCTTTTAAAGAATGCCCCAATTTTGATTTTAGATGAGGCTACTAGTGCACTGGATTCAGGGGTAGAGACTGCAATTCAAGAGCAACTTGGTAACCTTATGCAAGGTAAAACAGTTATTGCTATTGCCCATCGCCTGTCCACTATTGCTGAGATGGATCGACTTATAGTAATTGATGAAGGTGCTATTATTGAGCAAGGTAGCCATGAACAACTATTATTAAAGGGTGGTATATATGCGAACTTGTGGCATCATCAAACCGGTCATGGTCTAAGAGAAGTATTCAAAAGGTAGTTAATAATGGTATGAAGGTAAACTCGCAAATTTGCTAATGCACTTAGTTCAACCTAAAATTAGAAGATATTAATATCAGTGTTTTTTACTAAAGACAATGCTATAAAAATGCAGATGTTGATTACAAATCGAATTAAAAGTAAGAAAGCAAAGCAAATGTTATTTCCAGCTCGTGTAAGCCTGAAATACACTCTATTAAATATAAAACTTGGTATTGTTTATTAGTCACGACTTTTCTTGCCATCGATCTTCCGAAAGCTGCAATTGCGAGTGGGCAGTAGATGCAGGTCGCAACTCAAGAACAGGTCCTAGTACGGACGCGATGTTTTTCTTTATATTTCTCACAGAACCTGATTGTTTTGCAAATCTTCCTGCACAGACCCAGTATATCGCGCCTGAAAAAATACCTTTCATTAAGAAGACAATGGCTGCATAAAGATAATTTAGACTTGGTACTATATGGCTATCGTTATATGTGACGAGTGTAAATCCAATAGCTGAGGTAGCAACGCCAATTACTATATAATAAATAATTTTACGAATACCTTTCCATTCACAGTATATCACAGCTAGCATCGTGATTGGTGTTGAAAACATTGCCACTACGGTAGTACTGTAAAGTGTCCATAAACCAAAATTATCCCAAAAAGGCGTGCTTGGGTCCAACAATTCTCTTGAGGTTACTGAAAAAACAACGCTGATAGCTCCGGCTGTAAAAAAGGCGACAGTAAATCCTAGTAACATGCGCATGATGTTCACAAGGAGTCCTGACATAATTCGCCTCTTAATATTTCGCTAGCTGTTCTTTTTCTTACGGAAGCTTTGATTTACTCTTACAACTTACACTCGTTACGGTGACATACATAAGGAATATTTTTAAGTGTATAGGTAAGTAAGTTTTATTCCCGATCCACTAACCTTGAATATTATATTGCTAATAATCTAATTCTATCGATAGCCTGAAATTGTTCACATGTTCTATCAAACGTAAACAGATTAATGACTAGTATTAACATTTAACGTATTCTAAATCGCTGCATATAACTATCGCAGTGGATAGGAGGTGCATACAGATCTCGTGAAATTTGAAGAAATTTTATCCTTAAGTTTAGTAAGGTTTCTAGCTTTAATTCTTCAATAGTGTTGATAATTCGCAAATAGGATTAGCCGCAGACTAAAGCAATCCATAGTCTGCGGAATAAAGTAAGTTACAGCGCTTCTGTTACCCATGCCTGTAGTTTTGCCTTTTGTGCTATGGCACCAGTGTGACGCAGCACGATTTTACCACCCTTGAATATAATTAATGTTGGCATTGCCTGAATTTGATAATTACTAGTGGTTTCAGGATTTTGATCTACATTAAGTTTTACAACTTTGATTTTGCCTTCTAATTCTTTAGATAATTCCTCAAGTGCTGGCACCATTGCCTTGCACGGCCCACACCAATCTGCAAAAAAATCTACAACAACTGGTTCAGACGCTTTGAGGACTTCTGACTCAAAGTTAGTATCAGAAACTTTAAGAATACTCTTTTCAGCCATTCCACTATTCTCCTTAGCAAGGTATTTATCAATAAATAATACGGTTTTAGTTAAACCGCTGCTTAATGAGCGTCAAGGTTTGACTTGTGCTGAGACCAAAGACGGTACTCATTGTTATGTAGAATATGATCTGGTACTTCCATTACCGTTGGTCTAAATGTCCAAATCAACGCGGCCCTCACAGAAACAGATGGATAGATGTTTCGTATAGCAAGACTGTAAGCCGCAAGTTTCATCAGGTAAGTTGGATTAACTTTGTTAAGCGTTTCAGGAGGGTAACGGTTTGATTTAAAGTCAATAATCAAAATGCCATCTGATGTTTTGACAAGTCGATCAATTTTGCCCGAAACTTTGAGCGGTGGATCGTTTGGAAATGGTGATATAAGATCCGCAATAATTGATACATCGGTTTGTGCTTCTCGTTCAAAAGCTGATGAGCAAATTGGATCTGTTATCACATTAAGCACCTCTTCAATAATCGAAGCGCGTGTCTGCGTACCAAGACTCTTCCCGTACATGTGAATGTACTGTTCTGCAATGCCATGATATTCTTCATGTGAATACATCTGTAAATTGTTAAGAAGAGTGTGTATCAGACGTCCTCTTAGAAAGCGTGATTCAAGCTCTTTGTTGAGTGGTGAAGTAAAAAGTGTTTCAGCTAGTCGATATTCTTGAGACTTTTTCTCCGCAAAGATCGATGTCTTCATTTCTGGATTGGTTTCACTAGACTCAAGGCATGACTGTGAAAAAAGAACTGTTGGTTGTGACGCCTGTGGTGCCTTGCATAACGCCCAAGCTGGTAACTGCACTACGGGAACTTCCGTAGAGTTAATTTGAGACTTAACCAAAACTTCTTGTGTTTGTGTGCTCTCAATTCGCCAAACTTTGTCTCCTCCGACATCGTGCTTTAAACATAAATTATCCTGAAGACCATCCCAAATAGTATCATACCAGCACTGTTTTGAACGGCGATTTTTATTTTCGTAACCTGCAATATAAACACGATCGCGTGCTCGGGTGAGCGCCACATAGAGCAAGCGATTGTGTTCTTCTTCCTCCCTACTTGTGATTTTGGCAAGTCCGTTAGCAATGGGCTGTAGCGCTCGCGAACCTTTAATCGCCCAGGCCTTAGGTGCCGCTTTTTGCTGCTGGTGTATTTCAAATCCTATTAAGTCAACCAACGAACTTTGAAGTCCCCCACCCGGAGCAGTACAAGTATCAGGTAAAAAAACAATAGGCGATTCAAGTCCTTTCGCGCTGTGAACAGTCATAACGCGAACCTCATCACGTGTTTGCTCCATGTCACGTTTAATTTCGCGCATACTATCACGAAACCAATGTACAAATCCTTGGAGAGAAGCTGGTGCCGACTGATCAAAAGTTAACGCTAAATTCATAAATTCGTCTATGGAATCTGCTGAATCTGGACCTAGTCGTCCTATTAATTGCGCACGCCCACCTTCATGATCTAAAATCTTTGAAAAGAATTCATATGGCGGAATAAAATTTGCAAATGCCTTCCAGCGCTCTAACTTTTCAATCGCATATATGAATCGTTCGTTTTGAGATTCTTTACGGTCAACATGAGCTAAAAGCGCTGACCATAAAGAAGTCTTTCGCTGAGGTGCAAATAACAAGAGATCATCATCATCAAACTTAAATAAAGGTGATTTAAGTGTAGATGCCAAAGCTAAGTCATCCTCAGGTAACAAAATAAAATCAGCAAGCGCGAGTAAATCCTGTATTGCAAGCTGATCAGTTAACGCGATACGATCAGCACCTGCGACAGGGATGCATAAATTTTTAAGAGCACGCACTATTTTAGGTCCAAACGGCTGACGACGTCGAACTAGAATGAGTATATCAGCCGGATGAACAGGTCGTCCCTGAGATTGAAGAATTTCACCATTTTTAAGCCAATTTTTTATGTGTTTAGCAATTTTTCTAGCCAGAACATCGGCAGGTGCATCTGGTGTTAAATCTTCTAACGGATGAAAAGGGAGAACATTTTTGGGGGGCTCTGATTTGATAATTGGCCAGATTTCAAAGCAACCTGCATCTGAATTTCGTAGTGCCTGGTGATAGATATTCATTCCGGATAAATTCATGCCTGGTGTGCGTTTTTTATTAGAAAAAATCGCATCTACAGCATCCAACAGAGGTTTAACTGTGCGAAATGATAGCGTAAGTGGTATGTGCTTCCAAATCTGTCCAACATCCCTCACCTGTTTTGAAAAAAGCTTACCCATATCCGCGAATCGTTCAGGAACAGCACCTTGAAAACTGTATATTGATTGCTTTTCATCTCCTACCGCAAATATCGAACGGACACTATTGTTCAAATTTTCTCCTGTAAAAAATTCTGTAGCTAAAGCGTTTATAATTTTCCATTGCGTGGCGCTCGTATCCTGAGCTTCGTCCACTAAAATGTGATCGACTCCTCCGTCAAGCTTGTAAAGAACCCAGTTAGCAGAATTATTTTCCATTAATAATGAAGCACTTTTAGTAATTAAATCTTCAAAATCTAACGCTGCTCTCTGAGTTTTAGCATCATCATAGTGGTGTAATATACGGCTACCTAAGCACATTAAAGCTAAGGTCGCATCAACTGTTTCGAGCCCTAGCATTTCTTGAGTAAGTGTATGTAGATTATTTCGTGCGTGTGTTAGCTGTTCAGCCATGCACTTGTTCGCAACTCGAACGCTTTTAGAGATAAACTGCTTGTCAGAACGTGGTCGGCCGGATGTAGTAAAGAATGCCTTTCTTAGATAAGATATGCGCTCTTTTCCCATAGACTCAGCCGCTTTAGATAATAGGCCTGCTAGTTTGACATCGCGTTTCCCTCCTTTGAGTAAAATGTTCGCAGCGGCTTGTAAGTCGGTTATATTTAAAACGTTGGCTTGCTTATGTATTAGTCCCTTGTGTGTCGTATCATCATGAACAGCAAATATTTCACAGTAAGCTTTTCTAACTGATTCGAAGGGAGTACTATCCCCAGAACGATATGATAGGTCTTTCATGTCCTCAATCCATTGACGACATTGTAGTAATTCCACCAGGACCTGATCGAAATTCTCATCAGTAGCTCGTGCGACAACGGATTTTAATGCTTGACCAAGTTTAGAATTAGGTGCAGCATATGCTTCTCTCAGTGTCGTAGTAATTGCTTCACGCCTAAAAACAAAAGCCTGATCGCTATCAAGGATTGTAAATCCTGGTGGGACACCTGCTTCCAACGGAAAACACTGTAAAAGTCGTTCGCAGAAAGCGTGAATTGTTAGCACTTTTAGTCCACCTGGTGCGTCAATAGTGCGTGCGAAGAGTTGCCGGCTGAGGTTAACCTCATGTTCGGTTGGATCTCTATCTAGAAGCTTTGATAGTTTTTCACGAAGATTATCCGCACGCGCTGTTGCCCACTCAGCTAGATCATTAAAGATACGCTGTGACATTTCAGCCGCTGCTGCTTTTGTATAAGTTAAACAAAGAATACGCTCTGGTAATGTTTCTGCTAATAGCAGCCTCAAGACGCGCAATTTTAATACGTGCGTCTTACCCGCTCCAGCGTTAGCACTCACCCAGGCTGATATTTTCGGTGAGGATGCTAGCACCTGCTGTTTTTTAGTTTGTGAAAGCAGATAGTTAGTGTTTAAAAGTGCATCTTCAAACATGTTTATTCTGCACCCACTTTATCGTTTTCTCCTAACCATTCTGAAATGCGGGCAAGATGCGCATAGACATCATAATCGTAATGAAACTGCGGTCGGCGTGTCGCAAGGTAAGGAGTATTGACATTGTCAAAATGTCTAATTAATGCGGTTAACTCATGTTCCGTATCTAAAATGGCAGCCTGTATATTTTCAATTTTAAGCTCATTAATAGCACCTGCCGGATCACCTCCAGCAGCAGAAATATATCTAAGCTTAGAAACTGGTGCTGCACGGAGGCCACTAAATCCTCCATGCTTTGCGATCAAAGCTTCTAGCAGCAATTGTGGTGAATAGCCCGCTTTAGCCCTGGCAGTTAAATTGGTGAGGTTTGAAGCTGTTTTATAGTCAGAGATCACAAGATAATCGATGCTTAAATCAATACGATCAGCACGAGCTTTCAGAGTAAAAGGACCACCAGGTGTGTTAATCACTACAGCTCCGCTAATTTCGCTTAAGCTTTTCTTAGAATCACCACGTAAACGTACATCTTCATAAACGAACCATGTTGCAAAACGGCGAAACCTCTCAATCCAAAAAGTTGCAATACGAGGATTACTGCGGAATTCATGAAACAATCGTCTTGCAATCACATCTAGTTCCTGAGCTATATCTGTTGGAGGCTGTGTAGGAAATTTTTTAAGATATATACCAAGAATTTTATGTATTATTGTGCCCTTAAGGCTAGCATCAGGGTCAGCACCAAGCCTCGGCAAGGCCTCAAGCTTTAGAATGTGACGGGCAAAAATAGCATAGGGATTAGCAATCCAGGTCTCAACGTCACTTACACTAAGCTCGCGCGGCCTTAACGAAAGTAACGGTTTTGGGGCAGGGCGTTTAATCGGAACACTCGGCTTGGCCGCATTTCTCAACCGAACCCATTCTAGCCAGGGAGGTTGGGCACTGTGCGGTGTCTTTATTTCTAGGCTGGCTCTCACGGCCTGTAAACGCATTAGCCAGCGCGATGGTACTGTAGGTGCGCCATTGCTCATTTCTGCACGAGTCAGATACACCTTATCAACACAAAGCAACTGTGAGAAGTCGTGAGCAGCATAACCGATTTTTTCTTCAGGTGTAGGTAGACCTATATCTGATAGCATGGTACGACTCAACCAAGGATTGGGATCCATCGTTTTCGGCCATATCCCTTCATTTAAAGATCCAAGTATTATCACATCCGGTCGTTGCAAACGGGCTTCATAAGGTCCCCAGATAAAAATTCGTGGATGGGGTGATGCACACGAGTTTACTGTTTCCTTTTTGATAAGTGCGCGATAAATTTCCGGATAGTCTAGACAAGTAATATTGCATTCAGGTAGTTCAGAATTAAGTAGTCCAGCAAATATCCGCGCGCCTACTTTGCCCGCTTCACCAAGCCAAAGTTCACTTGTGTTTTTTTTAGAATTGGCATCAGCTTTTAAAGGCTTTGCTGCCAAATATTCAGCCGTTTGTAGATGCGCGGAGGTAAAGGCTTGTAAAGGAGAAATGTTAGGGCGAGCAAATAATAGGGTTAATGGAGTATACGCCTGTCTGAGGTCTTGAATAAGTTCAAAAGATTCATTCCAGTCCTGGTACTCGAGCCTAAAAATTGCATGTCTTTGCTGATGGCTGTTAAGCATGTTCTGCGCAGTTTTTTCCAAAGACTGTTCCAAACCATCGAGACCATGTCCAAAATAAGATGTCCGCAAAACAGCGATCTCAAGAGCATGTGAAACTCTACGTATGCTTGACGCTGTTCTTTTTAAACGGCATAGAGGATGTTTAAGCAAAGCCATTATCGCACATGGTTCATAATTACATGCAACCGCATTAATCACCAGTTCCAGAAACGTGCCGAGCATAGTTTGGGAAAATGGACGTCCAGCAGAATCATCAACGTTAATGCACCAGCTCTCAAGCCTTACACCAACACGCCGAGCAAGAATACGATTAGGTGTAACAAGTGCTGCACTTTGGCTAGGATGCTCCGCAGCCTGACGTAGGATAAGCGCGATAGCCTCTGCTTCATCTTGTTCGCTAGGTAAAGCCAAATAAGTTATGGTATCTAGTGCTGTTTGAGCTTGTTTTGGTGAAAAGCGCTCGTGAAGTGTATGCCAATGACTAGTACTAGGAGCTGGCCGTAACACCTCACTAATAAGTCTCATCTTAGTGTTAGAATGCAAAGGGGCGGCATAGTTGTGCTTAAGGCTTTGGACATCCTGAATTTGCACGCCAAGTTCCTTTAGTAAAAGTAACAATCTATATTGAGGATGTTCAGGATGATTCGCAATAATATCTCGGAGATCCCCTTTTGTTAGCTTTTTATCTAAACCGGGTAAAATTATAGCACCGTTGGTAAGTCCATACACAGTTTTAATAAGGTTAGTAGTTGCCGGGACAGATCCCGTAACACCTGCTATGACTACTGGACCTTTCGGTGGAGATCGTGACAAACGATCTGCTTCTGCTAAGATCATACGATTGCGCCGTTCTGTTGGCGATATGCATCCACTTGCGCTAAGATATAGAGGCCACCAGGTAGCAATTATCTGAAGAAATTCCACTGTCTTTTGCCAATGTACAGCATAATCTTCTGGTACCAAGTCGAATATTCGGTCAAGGCTTAAATTTTCTATCTCAACCTTATCCATCATGTCTGCCAATTCACCGGCAAGTCGAGTGATCTGAGATGCCGTCATCTCTGAGGTGCCTACAACTTTATTTTTAGAAGAAGCCATTGTTTTTGCCCACCGCTGTACTAATTGCATCAAAACAAGGTGGCGCTCGAACTTATCGATAGCTGGAGGTATTGCAAGATCGTTCGTGTTTGAAATGCTGTCAGCAACTGAGAAAATTAGGGTTGCTTCTTCGTCACCCTCCGCAATTGGGCGTATATTAGGTAATAGAATCGCTCCTTTTTCACTTTTTGCTTTAAGGAAGGCAGTTCGAATAGTACGGACAGCACGTTGTGTTGGCAGTAAGATCGTCCAATTTGTTAAGCAGAACAAATCCGTTGCAGCTTTATTGTTAGCTAGCAAGCGTCCATCCAAAACCGATGTAGCGACTAAATCTAGAAAATTGACATTGGATTCTATCGTGAAGAGGCGGCCGTGAGAGGAAATATCAATTGTTTGTTTTAAATGCAATTTATGATACTCTAATGCGGAGGCATATCTTCTATGAAACGAGTGTTAGTTTAAGTAATCGAAACTTTTCTCTCAAAATAAACATATATAAAAAAACATTCACTCAGGGCGTTTCTGAACGTAGACTAAATAATACATAAATGAAACTACAAATCTATCATGTTTATCGTAGTGCGGCTCCATATGATATAAAATAGATAAACTAACTCACAGCCTCCAATGTGCGACATGTGTTCCGAACAATACTCACTAGCATGATAATTAGTGCTTTTACTCAATCTAATTGCTAAATATAATTTTCATTGTAAGTTCTAAAGGAGTTTACAGACCAGATACTATTATGTAGGTTGCCGAGAATGATGGTATTGAACATGACGTGTACCTCACCTGGTTCCGGACGTTCAAACACCTATTCAGATTTTGTATAGTGTCGGTATAAAACGTTAATAATAAGCACTATCCTCATGTTTTACTAAATAGCTTAAACTTACCAGACTTTACATGTTGCCTTGCGGGCCAGATATACACATGAGCCTAGGAAATTGGTTTCATTATAAATAAGATCACCATCTTGTTACTAATTGTAACAGAGTTTCAGAGGTTGCTGCATTGCATATTGTAAAATACAAAGTGATATTAAGAAGCAGTGAGGCTACATATCAAGTGAAATGATAAGTCGCTGGGTTTGTAGAGATATATGATACTTTAACTAGTAATTCCATCTCGCTTTAGAAGCATTATAAAATCCGCCGAATGAAAGCTAAGTTACACCTAAGCATGTTAAAGTTTTAGTGTAGAGTTAACTGCACTACATGTTTCAAGAGTACTTACGTTCAATATCTATCGAAGGTGATCTCATTATGAGGTTATTTTGATCGTCAAGCTGGTTTGGAAAACCATTATAAAGAAGAGGGGACGACAAAAGGTTTTGAGTAGTGAAGAACAACGTAGAGGCCTGCTAAGCTTTAGATAGCATGCATACGTCATTAACTTTCAATCAAGTGTGAGAGAACTCCTTTTTAAGGAGGACCACATTTCTAGAGCTTTGTCCATACGCTCAGCGGTTATTATGCAGACAGTAAGACGTATCCTGCGATAATCAACTTCACCATGCCAAATCTCACTAATGTAAATCTCAATGCAGCCATCTGGCAAAATTTCTGATGCTATTTC
>JABSQE010000030.1 GCA_013214245.1 Hyphomicrobiaceae bacterium | reverse complement strand
GCTATTGCTCGTACTATTTTGAAAGCCCCCCCTATCCTGATTTTAGATGAGGCAACAAGTGCTCTTGATAGTCAAACTGAGAAAGACATTCAAAACGCACTTGATGAAATAGCAAAAGGTCGAACTTCTCTAGTAATTGCTCATCGTCTTTCAACGATTATTCATGCTGACAAAATTCTAGTTCTGGATAATGGATATCTAATTGAAGAGGGCACACATGCTGAATTAGTTGCAGCAGACGGGCTATACACCTCTCTATGGAATCAGCAACAAAATTTGAACTCTAAGAGTACTTAAATTACACTTTTACAAGCAGCCATGACACGCCAATCTAAGATATTAAATCTGCAAATATTTTAACATTGGTTTCGAGACAATTAAACCGTGATTGAAGAAGCCGTCCAATCCCTTGCGCTTTGCATGCTAATTAACTGTCGAGATTATAAGTGGTATATGTCTACTATCTGCTAAAAATTAACTTTACTAGCAGGAACTAAGTTGCATACACACCTATAAGGTCAGTATTTACTGCACTGTTATCCTATAATCTATTTATAGCATTTGACACTGTTTATTAGCTTTCCTAATCAGATAAGATTATAATTCTTGAAATATTTGGATAAAATTTATTTTTGTGTGTTAATTCCTCAGATTTTGTTTAGATGGCTTTCCAAGCATCGTCATAGGTAATTGGTCACGAAATTCAATTTCCATCGGTATTTCAAGTTTCGCTAGCTTAGGGGTTAAGTATGCTGTAAGCTCTTGCTTAGTGACTAGCGCACCCTGGCGTAGTTGCACAAAAGCCTTAGGCACTTCGCCTTTATAATTATCTTTTATGCCAATAACTGCAGCTTCCTGGACATCTGGATGTGTGTACAGTACTTCTTCAATACGTCTCGGATAAACGTTGTATCCCGAACTGATAATAAGATCTTTGATACGATCAACAATAAAAATAAAACCATCCTTATCCATTATTCCAACATCACCGGTACGGAAAAACTCATCAACAAATACATCATCTGTCATTTCAGTTTCCTGCCAGTAACCCTTCATGACCTGGGGGCCAGCGATACAGAGTTCACCTTTCTCACCGATTGGCACCTCTTTCTTTGAATCTTTAAGGTTGCGTAATGTGATAATTGTCTGCGGCAACGGCTGACCAATGCTATTGTTTTTTACAGCACCATTTATTGGGTTCGCAGCCACTACAGGGGATGTCTCAGACAGCCCGTAACCTTCAATAAGTTTGCAGTTAGTCAAATTTTCAAACTTTTGTTTTACTTTTAGCGGAAGCGAAGCACCACCTGAAAAGCAAAACTGAAGAGATGAAAGATCAAAGGAATGGAGTTTTGGATGATGCACAATGGCATTAAATAAGGTTGGTACGCCTGGCATGATTGTAATTTGATATTTCTTAATAAGTCTTAGTGCTTTCTCGAGGTCAAAGCGTGGCATAAGTACAATCTCAGCTGTTGTTCTAATCGCATAGTTCATAACAACTGTCATACCAAAAACATGAAAAAATGGTAATATCGCAAATATACGTTGGTTTGATATGGTATATTCACTTGACCAGTCTACTACTTGTTGTGTGTTTATGTAAATGTTAGCATGAGTTAGCATTATGCCTTTAGGCACACCAGTTGTTCCACCGCTATATTGTATCACAGCGATATCATTATTCGGATCGATTTTAGGCTCTATGAAGACACCATTGTTTTCACAAATCTCAAACTCAGGTATTAAACTGGCATAAACCCTAGACTTATTTGGTTTACATAGCTTGCTGCTTTGTAATAAACGGAATGCAATAGATCTCGCTGTCGGCAATAGCGATGGGAATGAACAGATTATAGCCTCTTGGAGACTTTTATCGGCGATAAGTGCTTCAACCTTTTTAAACAATTCCACTAGATCTAAAGTAATCATAAGTTTAGTAGTACTATTTTCAACCTGAAAACGCAATTCCTCATGCGAATAGAGTGGGTTGTAGTTTACAACGGTTGCGCCAAGTTTCAAAACAGCAAAATAGTAAATGATAAACGTTGGACAATTTGGAAGTAACAAACCAACTTTAACACCAGGACTGATACCGTGTTTCTGTAATCCGGATGCAGCACGGATTACTAGGGAATGGATATCACTATATGAAAGCTTTTGGCCTAAAAAGTGAGTGCAAGTGGCTTGCGGTTTTAGCCGTGCAGCGTCGTCTAAAATAGAATGTAGAGGTCGTGGTTCATATGTCTTGTGCCAATCTAGTTCTTGCGGATACT
>JABSQE010000003.1 GCA_013214245.1 Hyphomicrobiaceae bacterium | reverse complement strand
CATTGCTCTCCAATTAAATTCATTGCCTGATATTGTCGTGTAGTGGCATTAGGACACGAAAAATTGTTTGCCCGTTCAAGCGTTCGAATTCGACAGTACCCCCATGATCATCAATAATTTTAGCAACAAATGATAAGCCTAATCCGGAGCCTGAACATTTTGACGATACGAAGGGGTCAAAAACGTGAGCGCTTAAACCATCAGGTATACCCACACCATTATCAGCTATTTCAATAACTAGCGGAAGAGATGTATGAGGAGCGCTACCAGGTAACTTGAGCTTGACACCTGAACGAAACGCAGTGGAGATCTGTACGCGACCATGAGAGATATTTGCTTCGACTATCGCCTCACAAGCGTTTTTAACCAAATTCAAAAATGCTTGAATGAGCCTATCTCGCACCCCAGTAACTGGTGGTAATGAAGGGTCATACTGTTCTTTAAACGTGATATCACTACCGAAACCTGCCTTGGCTACTTTTCGCACGTGCTTAAGCACAGTATGAACATTTACAGGCTCTCGTGTTAGCTGACGATGAGCTCCAAACGCTTCCATTTTATCAAGGAGCACGAGAATCCTGTCAGTTTCTTCGCATATTAGCCGTGACAGTCCGCGATCTTCACCAGAGAGCTGTGGTTCAAGTAATTGCGCCGCACCGCGTATGCCAGATAATGGATTTTTAATTTCATGCGACAACATCGCAGCCATCCCAGAAACTGATCGCGCCGTTGAGCGGTTTTGTAATTGACGTTTAATCATCTGAACCATGCTACGCTGGTGGACAACGACCAATATGCGCTGTGTTCCATCAATTACAACACCTGCATAAACATCAATAAGCCTTGTGGTGCGAGTGCGAGGCACAAATATTTCGATGCCATATTCATTTACTGTCTTTCCATTGCGGCGCACCTGATCAACTAAAGATAATAATGGGCATCCAAATGTCAGAATATTTTGGAGGCGACCGCGTTTTAAAATGGCTTCACTGGCGCCAAGAAAAAGTTCGGCAGAATGATTGGCAAATTCAATCTGATCCTCTGCACCAACTAAAAGTAGTGGATGAGGGATAGCTTCTAAAATAACACTGTAGTCTGTTATTTCCTGAGAGACATCACTACAGAGTTGCCGATTTGTTTTCGTCGTCTGCAAGGTCATAATGCAACCCCACCATACTGATAATATCCGGAAAATTTACGCATTAGTTTATCTGCATTTTTTTTAAGAGTACATTACATTGCCACTTAGTCATTCACCAAGTAACTTTAACCTGCCTTGCACCCGTTTTACTCTCTTTGATCCGTAAATAACTTTTTTGTCCCAGTACAAAAACATCTTTTGGCTAACTGCAATATAATAATTAATAATAGAAGGCTCGACTAATGAACCAGCATTTGCTCATTTAGAAAAGCATCCCATTGTTATATCGACTCCTGAAAGTCCACAAACAAATAGAATCAATTCTAAGCTAGGCAACTCAACACCATATCTACACGCTATGTTATCAAACGTAATTCGAGTAAGTTGCTTATATGGATTATGCACTAACTCTGCATTGAAGAGAATGTTAGAGACAATCATCGTTGCTTCCGTAGATTTGAGTGATTTTTGGTGTTGGCTGAACTTATACACCCAACATTAGTGCAAATACTGTGGTATGCTGTATAAGCATGGGAATCAAGCCTGATACATTTCGTATCGTAAGAAGAAAATTCATATATACATAATTCGAGTTAAACATAAATTCTGCCACATTTTGATCGCAATTTAGTATTCGCACTGCGGCACATAAGTGTTTATGCACTGCACAGGCTTTACTGATACCTTATAACTTATTTTTGCTCTAACTTTACAGCTGCTCTACAAAATTAAAGTGATTGTCAAAGGCTTGGATGCCCAGACGAGAAATTTATAGCAGATACAGGATATACGCATGATTGCCGCACTCATAGTCGCTGCCGGACGTGGCCTAAGAGCGCAAAGTTTTAGTATATATCCCAAGCAATATGCTAAAATTGCAGGAGAAAGTATACTAGCACGAACTTTACGAATATTTCTAGATCATGCAATGATTGACTTAGTTCAAGTAATAATACATCCGGATGATTTAGAACTTTACAACGCTTCACTGCCAGACGACCAAAATAATCTATGTCCACCTCTTTATGGTGGCGCTACTCGGCAAGAATCAACCCTGCTAGGGCTGGAAGGATTACAACTAGCTAAGCCGGACATAGTGCTCATTCACGACGCGGCTCGTCCTTTAGTTAAATCACACACAATTTCCGCCGTGATTACAGCACTCGATTATGCTGATGGGGCGATTGTTGCACAGCCATTGATGGATACTTTGAAACGCGCACATCCATCATCTTGCAAAATTGCGTCCACAATCGATCGTACTAACTTGTGGCGGGCGCAGACGCCTCAAGCATTCGAATTCACAAAAATTCTAAGCGCCCATCGTCACGCAAGTAATGTAGATAACATAAACTTTCCCGATGACGCCTCTGTTGCAGAATTCGCAGGCCTACATGTCATACTCGTAGAAAACAATGAAGTAAATTTTAAGATAACGACAGCAGAGGACTTCTCATTAGCAGAAAGATATCTTAATTCACCAATTCCAAAAATTCGTGTTGGTCAAGGTTACGACGTACATAAATTTGAGACTGGAGATCACGTCTGGCTATGCGGCGTCCAAATTCCACATGATAAAAGCCTTAAAGGACATTCTGACGCTGATGTTGCAATGCACGCATTGGCTGATGCGATTTATGGCGCTCTTGGCGATGGTGATATCGGCTATCATTTTCCTCCAAGCGACAAGCGATGGTGGCGCGCAACATCTGATATTTTTTTAAGGCATGCTGTTAAACGTCTCGTAAAGCGTGGTGGACACCTTATAAATGTTGATGTTACCATCATCTGTGAGACCCCCAAAATCAACGCTTATCGTGATACTATGCGAACAAAAATTGCTAGCACTCTCGAAATTGAGATTTCCAGGGTCGCAATAAAAGCAACAACTACTGAAACTCTTGGCTTTACAGGTCGACGTGAAGGAATCGCAGCTTTAGCTTTAGCTACTGCGGCTGTACCCTGAAGCTAATAACATTGTAGATTGAGAAATTAAAAATATTAAGAGCTATAAGCACACGTTTTTTGGTGATGCTTCTCATAATAAGAAATAGAGCTAGCAATATTAGCGCAAGTATTTTTTATACATCTCGACGTTGGACATTTCTTTGCAAATCATTGTATTATAGAAAAATTCAACATGTTGCGTGCAATAGACAGCGTGCTAAGTTCAAAACAAATAACTTCAACAGAGGAGTGCTGTGAATAGGCACGGTAAAAAACTTTAGGTTTCAATGAGGCTTGTATATTGGTACCGTCCTTTTTTGACTGTAGTCAAATCTCCTAGGCGCCACAAATTTTGCTGGCTAAAAGTTGCTTCAAAGCCAAGTATGTGAACTGCTTCTGCTAATTTTGTTGTCTTGTAAATTAAATTAATTTAAAACCGCATGGCTTGCGCATCTAGGAGTTTGTGCGATGATGTTTGAGAAGGCTTATTATCTTACAGCCATATATGAATTAAGAAGATTTGGCTTGCAGAGTTTGTTAAAAGTAGTTCTACCAAAGGTCGTCTCTAAACTTCAAATCGGATTGACTTCATGCTAAGCTTTCAATTTAAAAGTTATTTCATACTTGTTGTTAAATCTAGTACTAAAGCTAAGGTGCTGTGCTTTTGTAATAGCACCCATCATTCAATTGCGAATTTGCTATCGACCAATCTCTCAAGTGTACAAATCGGACAATCTCAAGAAAGCTAATCACCCGATTAAGAAACTAAAGTCACTATTAAGCTTTCATTTAAGGCTATACACAAACCGATAGCACCTAAGCTCGCGATCTGTGCAACTCTTTATGCGCCTGTTCTTTGTTGTGTAATCTTAAGTTGTTCAACAAGTTTAAAGTTATTCAACAGTGTTACTTGCCTCTAAAAAGTGTGGCTAGACGCTACATACGGTAAGATTTGTGTAATTGATGAGTAATTATAGTTTTATGTTTGAAAGACATGAAAGGACCCGGCGATTGCTGGAGTGAATAATCGATGAAGGTTGCAATACAAGAGATGGCCACCCCAGATAAGCTCGCGGCCGCATTTGAGAATTCAATTACCTGGGAAGAAGACATTTGGCAAGCTGATCCTTTAGACGTATTAAGCGTGCATAAAAACGCGCGTGCGAAGTTCTGGAAATTACTGAAAGAAGTAGCAGCTGGTAATGCAGCAAGTCAACCACGTATTCTCCTGTTCCACGGACAATCTGGATCCGGCAAAACACATTTAATTCGTGCCCTACGTACGGATGCACATCGCAAGTGTATGGCCTACTTTTGCTATGCCCAAATGACACCAGATATCTCAATTTACGCGGATTATTTTTTGCGTCGATTGATCAATTCTTTAGAGAAGCCATATAACCCCGATGGGTATGACGCTGGATCAACAGAGAACGGTCTTGTGCGGATCTCTCGACTTATGGTTGATGCATTGCTGTCAAAAGAAAAAATTAGCAAATTGCGCGAGTCAAATCTCGACGAAGAAGAGTTGGCTATACTAGTTCTAAATTTAGCAGATGATATAGTTTCTAGTCAAAATTTTGCAGATAAAGAACTAGACATCAATATTATTCGAGCGTTACTTTATCTTCAACGACATGATCCACGATTAGATCAACGAATACGCCAATATTTATTTGGCCGTGAATTAAATGAGCTTAGCATTAGCAGTGTGCGAGCTTTAGATGCTAACACTGGTAATGGCCATGCGTTTGAAATTATAGAAGCTCTTGGAATTATTATATCTGCAGTTGATGATGCCGCATTGGTGTTTAGTATTGACCAAGTCGAAGATTTACGTAATTTTGAAGATGCAGAAGACCGCTTCATTAAAGCCATTGGCGATTTGATGCAAATAGCTAGCCGCATCCCTAACGCAATAATATTGGTTGCGGTCTCAGAGGAATTTTACACACAGTCTCGCGCTGCTTTGCAGCAATCTTATATCGATCGTATTGAAAAAGCTGGTCCTGTTGCCCTTCATGATAGCCCCACTGAAGCTGAGGCTCGTCAGATCATTTCAAAGCGCCTGGAATTCGAAGCTGCTAAGCGCGACGATCCACAGATTTCAACTTATGCTAATAATGTATTTGGATCTGCTTTTTTTAAAGAATTTGCTGGACTCTCTACAAGACGGCTTCTCGAACATGCACATTTTTATCTTGATACGAACCATTTATCTTCATCCTCTGAAACACAAAAAAACTTGCAAGCCATTGAGAATAAGGCAGCAGTGTTCGAAGTAAATACAAACCAGCTAAGACCAAAATACAATCTTGATAATATATATATGCCTGAGGAGGAAACAGAATTTATATCCAAGCTTGCAGCCGCTATTGATCTGGCAACTGAAAATGACGAACAGCAACAGTTTAAGATTGATTACTATGATATATGGGAGCGTTTTTGCAGTACATTTGAAGCTGATATACCAGATGTAGATCATGATTTATTGAATATTTTAAGTATAGCCATCAACCTTGCTATTGCTGAGTGGCAAACCGAACTCAGCGTTGTTGTCAAAACTCTAAATATCGCTGATGATTTACCCGCTATGGATATTCAAGTCAAGCACCCATCTGGACACATATACCGAACGCGAGTGTATTTATGCAATCGACCAACTCAGGGTGGTGCGTTTAAACGCCAACTTGATAAAGTGCTATGTACCATGGACGAGCAGAAATGTTATATGCTAAGGGCGTTCGATTTTCCACCCGGAAGGAAAAATCAGACGGCGCAAGCCTATCGGAAATTTCGTGATGCAGGTGGGCGTCCAATTCTGGTTCCTTCACCAGAGTGGGCGCGCATCATGATGATACACGAGTTTCATACGTACCATCGCGATGACCCCGGTTTCTATGAATGGTTTGCAAAAGAAAAAATGCTATCTGGAATGGCGTTAGTTATACACGTGTTACGTCTCGACTTGTTAGGACAAACTATGCCGTGTAACAATAAAGATCAAGTATTGTCATTTGCTCTAGATGCTGAAAGACTTGGTGAAACAACGGAGAATGCTAACAAACAATTAATATCTCAAACCCCAAATTCTCAATCTCTAATGCCAGGAATGATGCCTGGTGAAAACACCGCAACCAGCTCAGGCACACCATGGGCGGATTGGCTAGGATGGGGCAACGCATCTTCTTTGAATTCACCGCCTGCAGACAACGATGACGAAATACCTATATCCATACTACTCAACGAGAACGATGATAATGTCAATAGTATTTTTGTTGGTCGCGAATTACATGCGAACAAACCAGTAACTTTAAACAAAGGAGTGATGAAACGTCACTCAGCTGTATTAGGAGGGTCAGGCTCTGGAAAAACTACATTAGCTTTGAGCCTAATCGAACAATTTTTAGCTAACGGTATCCCGGCTGTTCTAATAGACCGTAAAGGTGACTTATGCAGCTATGCTAATCCAGATGTTTGGCGAGGTGATATGGATGAGCCGCCAGAACGCACACTTGAGCGTGAACGGTTGGGTGAAGCAATTGATGTTGCAGTTTATACACCTGGACGCGCATCTGGCCGACCAATTTCTATCACACTGCTTCCTAATGGAGTTGGCGAATTACCCAGCTATGAACAACAGCTACTAGCAAACTTATCTGCTGTCGCGCTTGGTGATATGCTACACATGAAGAAGTCGGCTATGCATCAAAAACAATCTGGTACACTTTCAGTTGCGCTGCGCATTCTGGGGTCGCGATCAAGTAACGAGGTGTCGTTATCGGATCTCATTGCATTTCTTGAGGACGAAGACGCTGAACTTGCGGACTCAACTCAACGCATGGACCCATCAGGTAAAATTCGTCGCGATCTGGTTGCACAACTGGATAGTTTGCGATATCGCAATGCTGCACTTTTTGATACATGTGGCGAAAGCCTTCATATGGATTCGCTTTTAGGTCTAGGAGATTATGCAAAGCCCGGTCGCACACGACTATCCGTGATCTACACCGGGTTTTTGGGAGACAACGAAAATATTTTATTTTGGGTTTCACAATTTCTATCAGAGGCACTCAGATTTTGTCAGAGAAATCCTAACGATGAATTACAAGCCATCGTAATGTTTGATGAAGCAGATCTTTATATCCCTGCCAACTCCAAACCTGCAACCGCTGAGCCATTGCAAAGTTTACTTAAGCGTGCTCGATCTGCGGGCTTAGGTTTAATGCTTGCTACTCAGTCGCCGGGTGATCTTGACTACAAATCGCGCGATCAAATTACGTCCTGGTTTATTGGGCGTGTTCGCGAAGATACAGCACTGCGTAAACTCAAAGCAGCTTTTCAAACTGAAAGTGGGCTCGACCCTACCTCAGTTCTGCCGCATCAAACTGTAGGTCAATTCCACCTAGTACAAGAAGGGCTCGTACGATCAATGAGGGTACAGCGTTCACTTATACTGGCTGAACAAGTTCCGTTTGATCGAATTGAGCAGCTTGCCCGTGATACTCGCGGTCAGGATCAGCAGCAGTTAAAACTGTTTGATTTACAATAGGTAACTCTACTGGTTTTCAGATCAGAACTTAGTATTTTACTTAAAAAAATCTCTGCTTAAGAGTTACTGAGTTTATCGGCTTTCTACTCGCTGTAAGTTTTACAGTAATATAATGCGGCGAACTTCTCAGGAAGTTCTGCCGTAGCTAGACGAACACGGGTGTAGAAACTATCTGGATCGCTTGCTCTTAGGGGACTTGAATGTTTTGCATTTGTTGTAAGATCGTGACTCTAATCATCTACCAGATAGTTATTTATCTAATCAGTGTGGAGAATATATCCTTTTCCACGGACTGTTTGCAAATAGACAGGATTAGACGGATCAGCTTCAATTTTTCGCCGCAATCGATTGATCTGCACATCTATTACACGTTTACTTCCATCTTGGTCATTGTTATTTAATTCATGTCGTTCTATTAGTGAATCAGGACGCTTTGCAAAGGTTTTTAATAGGTCACGCTCACGTTCCGTTAGTTTCATAATTTCACCACCACGACGAAGCTCGCCGCGTTTGCTGCAGAAAGTCAACACACCCATTTTAATCTCGGTAATATTACATACTTTCTGCTCACGGCGCAAAATATTTTGTAAGCGTAACAATAGCTCGCGAGGTTCGAACGGTTTTGGAATGTAATCATCAACACCGGCTTCTAACCCTTTAATACGCGCTTTTGTATTAGATTGAGCTGTAAGCATACATACTGGTATTTGCGTCTCTTTTTTCAAAGCTCGAGCTAACTCTAATCCGTTTTCGCCAGGCATCATAATGTCAAGTACAATAACGTCAAAGGTTAGACCTCGCATAGCGGCTCGCGCGGCCAATGCATCAGATGAGGGAGTAACACGAAACCCATTTTTGACCAGGTATTTTGTCAACAACTCGCGAATGCGTTGATCATCGTCTACAACAAGTGTATGCGGCGCATTATCAGGGAAAGCATCCATAATACCTCCTCGAAGATTTAGATGTTGCATCAATCTGCTCTCAATTTATCAACTTTGCTTCTAAAAGCGTTGTATAATTTAGTTGACAAATAAGAACTGTTACCACTTTCACCAAACAAGTCCAACTCTATGTCGCAATTATATCAACTAGTAATATGCTGAAAAACCATATAAATGATATGCGACCTGGGAGCCGATGCGTAAAAGTAAATCTACTTCATTGACGCCAGTACATTCGTTAGCATTTTGCATTTCCGTCTTTGCCATAATGACAAATTTTAGTTATCGTGAGCGTAGCTTATGAACATGATCGTTACAGAGCATACCTTAAAAGATATTATAATTTCTTGATAAATGGGGATTCAAGATCTCATGTCTGACGTGCTTCCTTATGATAACCGTGATGGATTTATTTGGTTCAACGGTAATTTGGTACCTTGGCGAGAAGCTAAGATCCACATCTTGTGTCATGGCTTGCATTACTCTAGTGCTGTATTTGAGGGTGAACGCGCTTACAACGGTGTGGTATATAAAATGGCGGAACATTCTCAGCGACTCATCGATGGAGCTAAAGAGCTTGACTTTAAAATTCCTTACACTGTCGAAGAAATTAATCAGGCAACACAGCAGGTTGTGGCAGCAAATAGTTTATCAAATTGCTACATTCGTCCTATCTCGTGGCGTGGTAGTGACACGATGGGTGTATCCGCTCGTAAATCTACGGTCAATCTTGCTATCGCTGCATGGCAATGGGACTCGTATTTCAGTATGGAAGAACGCCTTAAAGGGATACGGGTGTGTTGGGCTAAATATCGTCGTCCAGATCCCATGACTGCTCCAACCAAAACTAAAGCAACTGGACTTTACATGATTGGTACAGTCGAAAAAAACCGCGCTGAGAAACAAGGTTGTAGTGAGGCACTTATGCTCGATTGGCGAGGTCGCGTTGCCGAATGTACGAGTGGCAATATTTTTTTTGTGAGTGGCCAAGAATTACATTCACCCATCCCTGATTGCTTTTTGGATGGAATTACTCGCCGTACTATTATTAAGCTTGCAATGCGTCGTGGTTATAGATGTGTTGATCGTGTAATTATGCCAGAAGAGTTGAAAGATTTTAACGAATGTTTTATGGTTGTTACAGCTGCTGAAGTTACTTCCATTAAAGAGATTGGTCAGTATACATTTAAGCCTAGTTACATTACAGAAAACATGTTGCGCGACTATACTTTGGAAGTGTGCCCAGGAAAAACCGAATCTTCAGAGAAGCACATGTCGCTATGAGGCACATAAGGCTGCTACGGCTTTGCGGCCTCTATTGCAATCAGCTATCAGCTTCGAAGTTAGTATACATTAACGGCAAAGTATTTACTCGATTTTATTACTTTAAAATGCGCTCCTACATCCTAGTTATAAAAATAATTCTGCAACTTAAGTCTCTTGTTGGCAAATAATAATCTCGAAACATCTAAAACTTCTCTTTCAAAGATATAATTTTAATGTTCTAAGGGGTGGCAACATGGTTTTGAGAATGATTAATTTTTATTTGTACAAGCATTATATACTTCTTACCAAATTAACTTTTGCAGAGCATCAAGACTTATCTTTGAACTTTTATGGAGCCATTGGACCATGAAGCGATCTGAAGAGCGAAAGAAAGTCGACTTTGCATCTATCATTAAAAAACCCATCAATGTTCAACCTATTTGTTGCTCCACTAATTCTGCTAAAGTAGGGCATAAACGTTTTGATTGGATGTTAATATCTAGCTCCGTTTTAGTGATTTTCGGTTATATAACTTATCTCCTTTTTAGAATTGAGCAGAACGAAAACCTTAATCACGAAAGCGCTTTGATTGCGTTCGCATCAGGTGTTTTTGAATTTATAAACACAATGTGGTGGGGTATATTGCTGGGTATTTTTTTTGTCGGTCTGCTTGATCACTTGCCTCGAGAAGTTCTCATTAAAGCTTTAGCTAGCAGATATCGTGCATCAGGAATTTTACGAGCTATTGCAGCAGGCATATTTTTCGATTTATGTAGCCACGGAATTCTTATGATAGGCATGAAGATTTATGAACGTGGTGCTACTATAGGTCAGACGACGGCTTTCCTGCTAGCCAGTCCTTGGAATTCGTTTAGTCTAACATTAGTACTAGTGAGTTTAATCGGCATATGGTACACTTTAATCTTTATATTTCTATCTGCAGTGATTGCAGCTATTACAGGCTGGACTTTTGATTTACTCGTAGCTCAAGGGCATTTGCCTGAAAACCCTACGCGTGCAGCTATCTATGAAAATGTGAATGATATCAACTTAACTAGTATAACGCGAAACTGGTTTTGTAATATTCGTTTTAGCTTTCGCGGTTTTCTACATGTTGTGTTAGATGGTTTGTCAAGTTCTCGCACGGTGCTTCGATGGCTTCTTTTCGGAATAGTTTTAGCATCACTTCTGCGCGCTGTCATGCCAACAGGTATTTTTGCGTATTGGTTTGGCCCAACATTACTAGGTATCATGTTAACAGCTGCTTTAGCATCGGTAGTAGAAATTTGTTCTGAGGGATCAACTCCTATCGCAGCGGATTTCGCTACGAAAGCCTCTGCTCCGGGAAACAGCTTTACTTTTCTTATGGCAGGAGTTGCTACTGATTACACAGAGGTGATAAGTCTTAAAGATACAACTAAATCGTGGAAAATAGCGCTTGCACTGCCACTAATTACGGTTCCTCAAGTTTTAATCACTGGAATGATACTAAATTATGTTAGCTGATACCTAGTATTACACGTTTTAATTTGCTATTAAGAATAGCACAACTAAAATGCTACAAAGTATGTAGTTAATTGAATAATACTAATATAAGAAAAGCCAAGTCAACGGTAATAACTAGCCTGAATATTATTTATTACGGATGTATGCAAAAAATCATGGTTCATTATGAGAACAAGTATCAATGATTAGATCACAAACAGACAGGTTGATGGACCTAAGAATATAACTAACTCTTTTTCTGTTTCAATTTTAGCTCTCTTTAAACTTTATAGCAATATCAAAATTTAACCAGCACATTTAGTACTACTAAGTAAGACTTAAATCACCTGCTCAAACCAGAAAATACGGATTCTTTGAAGGATACGGTGCAACCTCATGAAAACCCAATTTCAAAGACTATAATAGTTGTACAAAATACGTTGACTGCACTATGCTAAAGAAAGGGCTTTCTCCATAACCAAGATTGTTGATATTTCCAGAGCAAATTAGAATAAAGATTTATACATTGGAATTTGACAAGGTTACTAAATTTTCAAAAAATACAATAATGTGTTATAAATTTTATCAATATTTTTACACTATTGCTTTCTTATAACAACCTTCTAACATGTACTGACAAAAGCAAAGTTTCGTTTGATAGTGGATTGACTTAGATAAACACTCGGTTGAGTAATAGTTACACTTTATTATAGTATCAAAGAAATTTTCTGATTATTTTCGCATTTAAACAGTTGTTAGCCGTCATAAAAAGTCATATCATACTAGGTAAATTTTAAAAATAACTCTCATTAATAATAGTTGTCTAATACGGGGCGTGGCGCAGTTTGGTTAGCGCACCAGTCTGGGGGACTGGGGGGCGCAGGTTCAAATCCTGCCGCTCCGACCAATTTATACAAAACTCAATTTTTAATTTCAGATGCTTGATGTTTAGCCATATTCAAATACAATATATCTAGGGTTTGTATTAATAGAGGTTTTGAAAACTGATTACGAAGTAATTTTATACATACATTTAGTCTTGTATAAACAATCATCTCTCTAATATATGTTAATATTAAAATACTGAGCATCTCTTGTTCGTAATACTTTAGCTGTAGTCAGAAATTTAATGAAGCAGTACATGCTTTTTGGTTAAGGTAATGATTCTCTTGAATTCTATTTTTCTTAAATCTACCAGCCCATGGCACAGCTTCGCTCAGAAGTACCCAAACTAGTATATTATATATGTAAAAGTTCTAGAATAGTAATTTAATCCGATATAAATGCCACATAGGTATATTAAATGGTGTTCAGTTGCTCATTATTTGGTTGAAAATATTCTTTAATATTTTCAGGTTATAACAACAATTTTTAGCACTTCAAAGTGGCTTTAAATAAAATACCAAAATCTTTTACAGTGTGTAAAATAGCCCACTGCCTAATTAATAACTGAATCTCTGAGTAATTTAAAGCTCGATCTAGAACTCATCTATGATATACACCCTAAATTTAAACAATTTGATCCTCAAGATATTTACAAATGTCTAAATAATAACGTTCGATAATAGTTTTATTTTATATTTACTATTGCAGCTAGTGATTAGACGAAAAAAATAGAGTTGCCGTCTACAAGATAGTTCTCACAAAAAATCGATAAAAATATCAAATTAAATAACAATTTTCTCAAATATGCCACTGCAATGCGTACAATAGTATTGATTCTTTTACGCTGTTAAAGGCAGATTTAGTCATGATACTCTCTAGCAAGTATAACCTTATTTCGGCGCAGAAAAAAAAGCTTTATAGTTTATACTTTTTGCAACATTTAGTTGTAATAACAATGTGCTTTTGCGCGCCAGTGAGTTTCGGATTTGTGTATGCGCAGGAATCTGGCATACACGGGCTAATAGTCAGCATTCCTCCTTCCTCCTCGAAAAAATTATCTACATCTCCTGGCTCGGCTTCCTCTTCATTAGGTGCGAGTGGTTCAATCCCGGTAGCATCAAGTAGAGAGACAAATAAACAGTCAATTCAGTCCGACCCTGAGATGCGTTCAGATTACACAATGAAAATGTATGAAAGACAAAAGCACGGTGTGGCGGTTCTTATTAATGACGAACCAATAACACACCATGAAATTGATCAACGAACACGCTTTATAAGTATGAATTCTAAAAGACTTAGAACCCAAGCTCAGGATCGCTTTAAGGCTTTGATTAAACGAAAATCAACTACACAAAAACTACGAAGAATTCTAAATAAAGTCATAGAAGCTCATCCTGAAAAATCGCGTGATCAAGTTCTCGCAATATTTGATACACGAAAGCAGTCTTTTGCCAAGCAATTACAGCAACAAGCGTTAAGCTCGGCTAGAGCGAGCCTGTTTCCAGCTCAACAAAAACGTGCTCAGAAAGAGCTAATTGAAGAGCGATTACAGATGCAGGAGGCAAAACGCCTAAATTTGCTTGCGAGCCCTAAAGAAGTTAACCGAGCAATTGCCGGAGTTGCCGAGCGTAATGAGCTACCACTTAAACAATTTTTAGCAAACCTTAAGAAGAGTGGTGTTGATGCTCAGACATTTAAAGACAAGATTAAAGCACAACTTTCATGGGGCCGGGTTTTACGGCGTCGGTTCAGTCGCACAATATCTATTAGCATGGCTGAAGTAGAACAGCAAATTGCAAAATCCAGTAAAAATGTCAACACTTCTCTGCGTGTACAAAAAATTACCTTAAAATTACCCTCCAAATTCAGTCAGAACACTCTAGCGATACG
>JABSQE010000029.1 GCA_013214245.1 Hyphomicrobiaceae bacterium | reverse complement strand
TCCAATCCGTTACTAATGGATATTTCTCTGAGCGGTGCTCAGGGCTTATTGATTTCCATTGTAGGAGGACACGATGTAACACTTTTTGAAGTTGATGAGGCAGCAAATTACATCAAAAAACAAGTTGATCCGGACGCTAATATTATTATTGGAGCAAATTTTGAGGAAACTGTTGAAGACTTTCTACAAGTTTCAATTGTAGCGTCTGGATTGCCATTAGCTAAATCACCCAAATCTGACCAAAAATTTGATGTGCAGTCATCACAGCTAAGTCATGTGGGATCTGCTAAAAAGTTATCTTCGGGTCAAGGAATAGACAAGGCAATAGGTGAAGATTCTGAGAAAAAAAAAACTAGCTCAATTGTATCTACTGATGTGTGCTACGGATCCAGATCTTTGAATAATGAGGTACAAAAAAAGCATATAAGACCACCAGCACTTCCGCATACTATACTGTCAACCATGAGCAAAGATACGCAATCCGACCGCTCATCTTCAGAAGAATTTGCGCGTGCCCTATCAGAGGTAATTGGTAATAGGGATGGACATATAAAAAAGGATATAAGACTTCAGAAGAAAATGTCTAACGATACTTGGCGGACGGCCGATGGAGTAGAGTTTGTAGATGGATTTAAGCCAGCATTTTCAACTCAACATTCACCAATGAAATTAACAACGTCTCAGTTAAAATCAGAATTAACACAAGATTTCAGCCCTAGACCACCCGCAGAGCAACCAAACCGTCTTCCCGACGTTAGTGAATTTCCTCACATTGCACAACGTGTATACCAAGCTAATACAGCTCAAGATGAATCCCAATTAAAAAATGCGGTAGATATGCCAAACATCCTTAAACGTTTGGCTAATCTGGGAAAACAATTGGGTTAGCTAGGAATTAGGATAGGATTTAACCAAAAATCGTCACTAGGCTAGAAGTAATAAAACATGTTTCATCACAAATATAATGTATAGTGTCATAAGAAATGCAGCTTATCATGAAAGACGTTTGAAATTAAAAAATATTTTTTATCCGCGCGATCATCGAATCACAGTATGAATTATTTATTGCTGCATTTTTTTTGCAGGAGCGTAACATTGTGTAAGAAAGTGTGATTTGTACATTGATATAATTATAAGTTAACTATGTTATTAAGAGTGAAGTAGAATCAATTTGTTATGGTGAGTGTTGAAAATAAGATTCTGTCAGGCGAACGTGATTAATTCATTTTAAAACTTGCGTCTTGACTGACATCGCAAAGCCAATCTTGTCGTTTACGGGTTGTACACAATAGATAAGATTGCGGGACGGGGCAAAATATGCCGAAAGCATTTGTCGGCGCCAGACAAACAACATTAGCTCGAGAAGTCGAGCTAACAGGCGTAGGAGTACACAGCGGAGCACCTGTGAGAATAGTGCTTCGTCCAGCGGAAGCTGACGTGGGCTATCATTTTATAATTACCAATTGTGGTCGTATTGTATCCGAGATCCCAGGCAACATCAAAAGTGTGAAAAACTTAACATTATGTACCGTTTTAGGTGATGAGAACGGTGTGACTGTAGGAACAGTAGAGCACCTTCTAGCTGCCTTGCGCGGACTTGCAATTGATAATTGTTATATTGAAATTAATGGCAGAGAAGTACCCATTATGGATGGTAGTTCGGCCCACTTCATTGACGCCATCGACGAAGTAGGCTTATCATATCTTGATGCGTCACGGAAATTCATTAAGGTTTTGAAGCACATTAAAGTTAACGATGGAAATTCTTGGGCGGAGCTCACTCCTTATTCAAGTTTTTATTTAGATGTTGAAATTGATTTTGATACTCCAGTTATTGGGCGCCAGCGTATTGCCTATGAGATGAACCCAGGTGTCTTTCGCAACGAGCTCTCCCGTGCCAGAACCTTTGGTTTTATGCAAGATGTTGAGCAACTCTGGAAATTAGGACTTGCACTGGGAGCATCATTAGAAAATTCTATTGCAATAGGTGAAAATCAGATAATTAACCAAGGAGGGTTACGCTACCATCAAGAATTCGTTCGTCATAAAATGCTTGATGCAGTAGGCGATTTATCACTAGCTGGGCTTCCTATGCTATGTAAATATCGGTCAGTTAGGGGTGGCCATCGTCTAAATGCACGTGCATTACAGGATTTATTTCGAGATAATTCTGCTTGGACAATCGTTGAAGCTCCAAGGCGTTATCGTGAAATGGGCCTTAATGTTTGGAGCGACACCGCTCTACCTGTGGCCTTGGGAAAATGATCCGAAAATTAAAAGATTAGATGGTAATAAAGCACACAACTAATAAGTTACTCTTAATTATTGGTATTTTGTAAATATGGTTTAATCTATGAATTAAAACTTATTTTAATTATCGTTTGTAACAGTTAGAAATAGTATAAAAAATTTTAGAGCTTATAATTGTTAGATCTTGCTGTGATTATAATCGAGTAAAGTTTTACATAATCTACATGGCTGCGCTGAAATAAATATATCTCAAAAGAGCAGCTAAACTTGTACTAAATAAGTTGCCGATCAGCTTTCGATTTTAAATCCGAGATGTGATGTTAAACAATGAGAGAACTCAAGTAAAAGGCATCTTTTATAATTCTTTCAGATTGTGTGAATGTACATGGTATGAATGAGAATAACAAAATACTGAGTAATGATTTTTAACCTCGAAAATCTTACTTCAAAAAAAATACAAAGCATATCTACCCGCATAAATTAAGGTCCTCGCTCCTGTAGAGTTCCCATTCTTTAATAAATATTAGCGTTTAGGCAACTTTCTGGATCAGCATCTTAATTAAAGTTTTTATTAATTTATGCACAAGCCCATATGTAAGTGATTTAATCCTTTCTGACTTAGCTTATAAGCTCTTCTTAGGAGAGTAATACGCACCAAAAGTTAATAATTAAATCAAATAAATAACTTTAGAACAAATTAGTAAAGAATGTCTCTAATTGTTTTTCGCTGTCCGAGACACCTTGCTATACACACGAAACATTAAGTTACCCAAACGTGAAAAAAAAGTGAAATGTCTAAATTTAACGATGCTAGAAAATACTTGGCAATAGACTAAAAACAATTATTTTAGCATTAATAAAAGAAATACCTGCAGTTAAATATCGTTATCGGTAAGCACGCGCGATGCTTCTCTCACTAGTAAAGGAATTCCATCAACTATAGGGAATGCCAATTGTGCGTGCCAACTTATTAGTTCAGATCTATCAGCGTTATACTCTAGAGAGGACTTTGTTATGGGACATACGAGCAAATCTAACAAATGCCTGTCTATAGCTTTTTTTTGCCCTACACATTCGATACTAACTGCGCAGCACGATTTGCTTTGTGGTCTTATAACATCACTTGCCACTATTGCAAACTACCTCCGGACTGATAATCCGATGCCAACTCCATAGTAGCAAGAGTAGCTAATATCTGGGCACGCTGTTGTAAATTTTGTGCTTCAAGTAATGCTTGCTTCTCTTCCGGACCAAAAGGGCTTATAGTAGAAAGTGCATTCACCAGAAGCTCAGTCGGCGCTGCTTCAATAGCTCTCCAATCAGCTTGGAGATTCCTTGCCTCGAGATAACGTTTCAGAACATCAAGAAGTTGTTCACGATCAACATGCTCTTCACCGTAACTAGCTATTAGATCATCTGCATAATTATCGTAACTGACTTTAAATGTACGGAACGGATCTCTATCAGAATGTTCATCAATAAGTTTAAATCTCGCTACACCGGTCAGAGATATTCCTATTCTGCCATCATCGAGTTCTTGAAAGCTAGTTACCCTGCCAGCACACCCAACCGGTTTTAGCAACACGTTACTATCCTTGGAGTTTTCTGTATTACTATCTGTAATTCGTGGTTGCACAACACCTAGCATGCGATGACTCGAAATAACCGAGTCGATCATAGCCAAGTAGCGCGGCTCAAACACATTAAGCGGCAGAGTTGCCCTCGGTAGTAATATAACTCCGCTTAACGGAAAAACAGGGATCTTATGGGTCAGATCGTTCGTATGTCTGTAATCAGAAATTGGCATTCCAAGGTCTCTTTGATTGGTTCCATTAAGCGAACATTAGTGAAGATAATCGTTTGCGGCCATCAAGCGTATGCGGATCTTTTGGTCCCCACGCCTCGAAGAACTGAACAAGTTGTTTTCGAGCAGCATCCTGATTCCAATCACGGTCACGGCAGTAGAGTTCTAAGAGCTCTGTAACTGCTCTTTCCTTATCACCATTTGCTGCAGAAACTATTGCTAATTCAAGTCGCGCTTCGTAATCAGAAGGATCAGCCTTCAAACGAGCCTCTAGAGAGTCTAAATCTTTTGCCTCAGCGGCTTGTTCTGTAAGTTTCAGTGTTGCAACAACGCGAGCCACACATGGTGTATTTTGCTTCTCCGGTGGGATCAACGCGATTGTTTGTTGGGCGCGGTTTCTATCACCGCTTTTCAAATAACAATTAGCAAGACCGGCCAGAGCGTGAGAATTGTGAGGGTCAGTTTGCAAAACTGAAGCGTAAATCTCGGCCGCATTTTTCAAATCGCTAGACTCTAAGGCTTGTTCAGCACGTGCTAATGTGTTTTCCAGGTCGGATTGCATGTCTGGTCCAATTGAACGGTCTATAAATTCACGTATTGCACTCTCTGATTGCAAGCCCATAAAACCATCGATCGGTCGCCCGTCGCGAAAAGCATAAACTGTAGGTAGGGACTGAATGCGCAGCTGCCCCGCAATAGCCGGGTGTTCGTCAATGTTTAATTTGAGTAGACTTACCTTTTCTTTATAACTAGCGACTATCTTTTCAAGTAGCGGAGCTAGTTGCTTGCAAGGAGCACACCAACTAGCCCAAAAGTCTACAATTATCAAGCGATCATGTGATGCTTCAATAACATCTTTGGTGAAAGCTGACGTACTAGTATCTTTGACCAAATCTGAACCTATTTTAGTGGTGTTATTATTGTTTATAATGACACTCATATTTAGTCTTCCATTGAGTTATGTCAAATAGTTATTGCTGAGTGACAAAATGTGAAGGTGTGCAAGAAACTTACTGTGAAAGTATGTAACGGGACACGAACCTATAAAATGCATTATGCACTCTCATTTCAAACTAGCATAATCTTTAAAGCAAATACTTAGTTCATTACTACAGAAAGATGAAATCTCTCTCACATGTTAAACTTATTATTTGCAAATTACTCTTGTAAACATGTATTTAGCTTGCAATATCACCAATTACTTAACGTGACAAAACTCATATTATACTCACAAGTGCAGGGATTTGCGAGCTTAAGCAAAAAAACTAATTTCTTAAATAAACATCACACACGCTTTTAAGCTTTTCAAACTGATTGTTAGCAGCCAACATAAGGTTTAACTGTGCTAATACCTAAATCGAAATTTCCTAATCCAGTACTATTGTTCGTAGACCCCATGCAAAAGAAATTTATTTTCATCTCATGTATGAATGATATCTCTATATCATAATCCTTAAGCGAATATAAAAGCTGTACACATTTATTTAGCATTACAGTGAGGGGGGGCTTTGTGTCTAGATATAAGTGGAGATATCAGTGCAAACAAAAAAAAATTACAAAATATTCTCTAGACCCTATAACTTTTGAACGATATTGTTCATTCTTATCGCACATCTTAAGTGTTTATTTTGTTGTCTTCACAAAATAAATGAAGCTTATTTATTAATGACGTTCAAGATAAAAGAAGGAACTAGGCATTCAAACTAGAAGCTTCTATCTAAACTTTAATAGAACTACACTTGACTTACAACGTAAAGTCAAAAATTACCATTTTCTACACATTCGACCAATCATACATGACCCTGTTGACATAAGTGGATTAGCCAAGTAAGCATTATCTGCTAGTTGACGCTCGCGGGAGAGACGTATGACTGAAGCCTATTTAACAGTCATTACGGCGCCGAAGGAGCAACCGCCCCGGAAACTCTCAGGCAAACGGACCGTATTAGCAGATAGCACTCTGGAAAGAGATAAATGTGATTAATCACAATATCCACCGATGGGGTCAAAGCAGGTTTTGCGCATTACGCAAACTGTACAAATCTCTCAGGTTACCGTGACAGAGGGGGTCAGGCCGTCTTAGTAATGCGTAGGACTGCTACTTTGTCAACAGGAACATATAATGACTCATCTGTCCAATGCCCCGCTGAAGCGCACTCCGCTTTATTCTCACCATGTTTTTGCTGGCGCAAAGTTTATACCATTTTCTGGTTATGAGATGCCTTTGCATTATAATAGTGGCATTCTTGAAGAACACAAATGGACACGAGAAAATGCCGGACTTTTCGATATTAGCCACATGGGCGTCGCACATTTACTTGATAAAAATCGGTCGTACGACAGCGTTGCTCAGGCACTTGAGTTGCTTGTACCCTCAGAAGTTCGTTCTCTTGCCCCTGGTTGCCAACGATACACTCAGTTAACTAATGTTAATGGTGGGATACTAGATGATCTAATAATTGCCCGACCAATCGATTTAGAGAATGAAGGTAAGCTTATCATAGTAGTTAACGCATCGCGAAAAGATCAAGATTTCGCACACATTTCATCTTATTTACCCAAGAATGTTAGCTTGCAGCCTCAAAAAGGTTATGTGCTCTTAGCAATTCAGGGACCGGCATCATCAGAGGTGCTTACTTATCATGATACACGCGCCAAAGATATGCCTTTCATGAGTGTCGCCATGCGAACAATTGCCGATACCCAGGTTCAGGTAGGACGCTCCGGATATACCGGCGAAGATGGATTTGAAATGCTTGTTCCATTGAGCAAGGCTGGCGAAATTTGGAAAAGTTTACTGAGCGATACCCGGGTAAAACCAGTAGGGTTAGGTGCTCGTAATTGTCTGCGTCTAGAAGCTGGACTTTGTCTTTATGGTCATGATATTGACGAAAAAACATCTCCTATAGAAGCTTGCTTAACATGGTCTATTCAGAAAAGTCGCAGAAATAGTGGTGGTTTTCTTGGCGATCAGCGAATTCTTAGTGAGTTAAGAAATGGACCGTTTCGAAAACGTGTAGGTATTAAGCCCGCAGAAAAAATACTGGCCCGAGAAGGAACCGAAATTAGTGATATGTATGGAAACCATATTGGTCACGTAACATCTGGAGGCTTCGGACCTAGCGTAAATGGCCCTATAGCAATGGGATATGTTCTAACAGCTAGTGCAAAAATAGGTACTAATATTATGCTTAGAATACGAGGTAGAAACTGTCCTGCAGTAATAACGTCTTTACCATTTGTTCATCACCGCTACAAGCGTTAAATTATACTTCAGTTAGTTTCACTAAGATATTGATCGTTTTACAGTTCATGCTTGGTGCACCACTTTTACGTCACAGAGGAATGTAGGTATCATGGCGCAAGAATATTTCTCAAAAGATCATGAATATTTGCGAGTAAGTGGAGATACTGCCACCGTTGGTATAACATTGCATGCTCAAAAAGAGCTGGGAGATGTTGTCTTTGTTGAAGGTCCTGAGATCGGCCAACATTTCAAAGCTGGCGAAGCCGTAGCAGTCGTAGAAAGTGTGAAAGCGGCGAGTGAAATTTATTCCCCGATTGATGGTTTGATACTTGAGGTGAATACTGTTTTGGAAAGCAACCCTGCCCTTGTTAATGAGGATGCGGAGGGTGCAGCTTGGTTTTTCAAACTGAAGATTATCAAACCAGATCAGCTTACAATTTTAATGTCTCGTACCGATTATGAAAAATTTATTGCAGAGAGCATCTAATGCGCTATCTACCTTTAACTTCTCAGGATCGTAATGCGATGCTTGAACGCATTGGTGTTAATGATGTAAGTGAATTATTCGCTGACGTTCCACCTGACAAATACCTTCGCGACTTAGTGAATTTACCGCTAGCAAAAAGCGAATTTGAAGTTCAGCAGGAAATGAATTCCTTTGCAGGAGCTTCTATGCCAGCAAATAGCTTGCCATCTTTTGTTGGTTGCGGCATATACCATCATCATGTTCCGGCTACAGTTGATCACTTGATACAGCGCTCCGAATTCTTGACATCCTACACACCTTATCAACCGGAAATATCTCAGGGAACACTTCAAGCACTATTCGAGTTTCAAACACAAGTGACTATGCTAACAGGCATGGAAATAGCTAATGCTTCGATGTACGACGGCTCAACGGCCTCCGCTGAGGCAGTTTTAATGGCCAATCGGATTACCAAACGAAATAAGGTGATAGTTTCTGGTAATTTGCATCCACACTATCGAGAACTTATAAAGACATTAGCGCATTACAGCGGTGCAAAATGTGCTACTTTGGTTCCAAACCCCATTGGTCATGAGGAACTTATTCAAGAAATTGATGATGATACATCATGTATCGTGGTTCAATTCCCTGACTTTTATGGTCATATCCGTGACCTTGCACCAATTGCGAGTGCAGCTCATTCTGCTGGCGCACTTTTAGTAGTTGTTGTAACAGAAATAATTGCATTGGGACTGTTACAATCACCTGGTTCAATGGGGGCGGACATTGTTGCAGCTGAAGGACAGTCAATCGGTAATGGACTCAACTTTGGTGGCCCCCATGTTGGCTTGCTTGCCGCCCATTTAAGGCATGTGAGGCATATGCCCGGGCGTATTTGCGGTGAAACACTTGATGCTGAAGGTCGACGCGGTTTTGTACTAACTCTCTCGACACGAGAGCAACACATCAGGCGAGAAAAAGCGACTAGTAATATCTGCACAAACTCAGGGCTTTGCGCATTAGCATTCACGATACACCTATCATTGCTCGGACAGTGCGGATTGAAAAGATTATCCGAAGTGAATCATGCGAACGCCATTACATTAGCCGATTCCATGGCTGAAATTGAAGGCGTGGAGGTTTTGAATAGAGCTTTTTTCAACGAGTTTACTATCCGTATAACAAATAAGGATGCTAATGACGTTGTTGAAACGTTAGCGAAACGTAGGATCTTATGTGGTGTGCCTGTATCACGCCTCGAGCCAGATAAACCTGAGCTTTCTGATCTAATAATCGTTGCTGCGACAGAGACCAACACAGCAATTGAATGTGAAACTTACGTTGATCATTTGAAGGATGTTCTACAATGAGCATAAATTCTGAAAGCCGTCCGATACCTTCCTTTTTAGCGAATACTCACACGCCTGATACTACTACATTCTCTGGAAATAAAGGGCTTGAGCTTGAAGAAGGATTGATCTTCGAGTTATCAGATAACCTGCATAAGAGTGGTATCGATATACCTGCGCCATCGAACTGTGAAAAGAGACTCGGAGGGCTTGAACGTTCCGGCGATATTGGTCTTCCTGGACTTAGTGAACCTGAAACAATGCGTCATTATGTTCGTCTATCACGTAAGAACTACGCAATCGATATGGGTTTATACCCACTTGGTTCTTGCACAATGAAACATAACCCTAGGCTTAATGAAAAAATAGCGCGGCTTTCTGGTTTTGCTGATATTCATCCGTTGCAACCACAATCAACTGTACAGGGAGCGCTTGCTTTAATGCAGATGCTAGCTAGTTATCTTCTCGAGTTAACTGGTATGTCTAGCGTCGCACTCAGTCCAAAGGCTGGAGCACACGGCGAATTATGTGGGATGCTCGCTATTAAAGCAGCACATGATGCGGCTTGCAATACACGCAATATTGTTTTAGTGCCAGAGTCAGCTCACGGTACTAATCCAGCGACCGCGGCATTCATAGGTTATAAAGTCAAAACACTTCCAACCTCTAACTCTGGCACTGTATCCTTAGAGGCAGTGCGCGAAGCGCTCAGCAGTGAAGTGGCCGCTATTATGCTTACTAATCCGAACACCTGTGGGCTATTTGAACCAGAGATTGTTGCTATTGCAAATGAAGTGCATAAAGCCGGCGCCTACTTTTATTGTGATGGAGCAAACTTTAACGCAATTGTTGGTAAAGTGCGTCCCGGCGATCTTGGTGTAGACGCCATGCACATCAATCTTCACAAAACGTTTTCAACTCCACATGGCGGTGGCGGTCCGGGTGCCGGTCCTGTTGTTTTGTCAGAATCTTTGGCACGTTACGCCCCTCTACCTTATATCAAGCGCGATGGCGATATTCTCCAGCTGGTTGAAAATCAATTAGAAGCTAAGCTAGATGGTAAAGCGCCACTAGGTAGGTTAACCGCATTTCATGGTCAGATGGGGATGTTTGTTAGAGCAATAACCTATATGCTCAGCCATGGTAGTGACGGTATGCGTCAAGCCAGCGAAGATGCAGTGTTAAATGCAAATTACTTACGCGCTAGTTTGAAAGATGTTCTGACTCAGCCTTTTGGTGACAAAACATGCATGCATGAGGTGTTATTCGATGATACATTTTTAAAGGATACAAACCTCAGCACTCTTGACTTTGCTAAAGCAATGATTGACGAGGGGTACCACCCTATGACTGTGTATTTCCCGTTGGTCGTACATGGTGCTATGCTGATTGAACCTACAGAATCTGAGTCAAAGGCTAACCTCGATCAGTTCATCAAAACGTTGCGAGCGCTAGCGAGAGAAGCCAAGTCCGGTCCACCTGAGCGTTTTATTAAAGCACCGATTTATACTCCGCGCCGTCGCTTGGACGAAACAACTGCGGCTCGAAAACCGCGCCTGTCGTGGAAACCTACATCTAAAGTAGATAAGGTAGCCGAATAAAAAACAAACTCAACAATACTATAGGAGAACGCTCTATCCATTTGATATGGCTTGTAATCATTATTGCCCTGCGCATGGCAGGGCTTTAAAGATAGATACGACATGATAAACTCTACTTTTGGAGTTTCTTCCAGGAATCTTTTAATGAGACAATCTCGTTAAAAACGGGATGTACCGAAGTCCCATCGGGATCTGAAGTGAAGTAACCCAACCGTTCAAACTGAAAAGGCCTGCCTATTTCAGAATTAGACAGACTTGGTTCAATTTTAGCGCCAGAAATAACTTTCATCGAATCTGGGTTGAGTACAGATAAGAAATCATCTTCGGCACCTGGGTTTTCTACAGTGAAAAGATGAGAGAACCGACGTATTTCGGCACTTACGCTATGTTTAGCTGACACCCAGTGAATGGTGCCTTTAACTCTACGACCATCAGGGGTGTTACCACCACGGCTTTCTGGATCATAGCTACAGCGGATCTCTTTAATACGACCGTCTGCTTCTTTGATAACTCCAGTACAAGTTACATAATAAGCGTAACGCAGGCGAACTTCCTTACCTGGAGCAAGGCGGAAATACTTTTTAGCTGGTATTTCCATAAAATCATCATGCTCAATGTAAAGTTCACGCCCAAATGGAACCAGACGTTTTCCCGCTGAGCTATCTTCTGGATTGTTCGTAGCTTCTAACTCTTCTTCCATGTAGTTCGGATAGTTTTCAATCACTAATTTTAAAGGATTTAAAACTGCCATCCGTCGATCAGCAGTTTTGTTCAGAAACTCGCGAATACAGAATTCAAGGTACTCATATTCAACTATGCTATCTGCTCGGGCAACGCCGATACGATTGATAAAATCGCGTATAGCGACAGCTGGTATACCGCGCCTGCGCATACCACGTAAAGTTGGCATCCGTGGATCATCCCATCCGTGCACATACCCGCCGCTAACCAATTCACTTAATTTACGCTTTGATAAAACTGTGTATGTCATATTTAAGCGCGCAAACTCAATTTGCTTAGGCTTTGATGAAATTGGCAGACTTTCAATCAACCAATCGTAGAGGGGACGATGATCAGCAAATTCTAAAGTACAAAGCGAGTGAGTAATACACTCGATGGCATCGGATTGACCATGCGCGAAATCATATGTCGGATAAATGCACCACTGATCTCTGGTTCGCGGGTGAGTTGAGTGTAGAATACGATAAATGACTGGATCGCGCATATTTATATTTCCAGATTTCATATCGATTTTAGCGCGTAATACTTTTTCACCGTCTGTGAAAACACCAGCCCTCATATTGGCAAACAACTCAAGATTTTCCTCTACTATACGATCGCGAAATGGACTGTCGCAACCTGGAGATTTTAAAGTACCACGATAGTTACGAATTTCATCGGCAGTAAGGTCATCGACGTATGCTTTACCTTGTTCAATCAGATACACAGCCCAACTGTAAAGTTTCTCAAAATAGTCAGAAGTGTAAGAGGTATCGGTCGCTGACCCAAAACCTAGCCAACATACATCCTCCTGAATAGCTTGTGAGTACTCTGTATCTTCTTTAGTAGGGTTAGTATCATCGAGACGCAAAATACAAAACCCGTTAAATTCTTCCGCCATACCAAAGTTCAGACATATAGACTTAGCATGGCCAATGTGGAGATAACCATTAGGCTCCGGTGGAAACCTCGTTATGATTTTTGGAGTGTTGCCAGAGGTAAGATCAGTGTATATGCGATCACGAATAAAATGGCTTGGCTTCAATTGCTTTGATTCTTCTTGGATTAAAATTTCCTGCTCAAGTGTATCGATAACGGTAGTCCTTTCTAAAAGAGCTGTTTTTTTTTTACCTGTATTCGCCATCACTTTAATCTTTAATCTTTCAATTTGTAAGTTATATCCTAAGTGTTTGTGAGCAATGACTTAGATACAACAAGTTTGAACATAATGTTCATAACTCTGACGGTACTATAGCATATGTAGATCTATAGGTGCCAATATATAAGATATTATGATATCGGGCGGATCTCTAATACAGTTTTCAGTCCACTCAGGCTACTAAATCTAATCTTTCTTCACTTAGACTTATTATCTGCACGATTGGAGCTAATTAGATGTTGGTAGTAAGTCCTACGGCTTCATAATTGAGATAAAACGGAAAGATATTTAAAATGTCTAAGCGAATTAAGGTGCAAGGGCTTCAAAGATGGGTGGAGGTCCGGCACCATTCTAAAGCACAACGCTTAACACTGCGCATTAACCCAACACAACGAATAGTGACCGTAACAATGCCCATGGGGTGTGACCACGAACAGGCTGTAAAGTTTTTATCAAACCATGTTGACTGGATTCGTGACCGCTTGACAAAAATCCCAACTGCTGTTCCATTCGTCAATGGATCCACTTTAAATTTACGCGGTGAGCATCACTCTATTGTATTCACCAACTCCAAAGCTGAAGGCCCTAAAGTGGTTGCACAGGTCTTAAATAGAGGTGCTCGAGAATTACACGTGGGTAACGACGCTGTAAGCGCGCCAAATATATTACGCACCTGGCTCATCTCACAGGCGCGACAAGACCTGACTGATCGCGTAGAATTTTATACCTTAAGCCTTGGACTAAATGCTAACAAAATTTCTGTGCGTGATCCAACTAGTCGTTGGGGGTCTTGTTCTTGTAACGGCAATTTATCATTTTCCTGGCGTCTTGTCATGGCCCCACCTCAAATACTAGATTACGTTGTAGCTCACGAAGTTGCACACCTAGCTGAGATGAATCATGGACCTAGATTCTGGAACTTAGTTTCTAAGATCTGTCCACATATGGATAGAGCTAAACACTGGTTACAGGTTCACGGTATTGATCTACACCGTTATGGTGCGGAGAACTAACAGACTAATGTAACGCCATGAAAGCTTAATTCTAGAAGTCTTATCTCTAGACTCACGGATGTCGTCTTGACATAACTACAAGACTCCGTACCATAATTGAATATTTTCAGCAGCCTTGCACATTAATGTAAGCAAAGTATATAGTTGGTGAATTAAGTCTTAAAATATTCAAGAAATACTTCTTGAAAGTATCAATTTTTTTTTGATTTATATAGGCCTCTTAAGCTGACATTTTGTAGAATCAGAATCTTAAATTTTTCTTATATAATAAGATCCTCTTAGCTGTATTTATGTCAAACTATTGTGATCGTCCTAATCTGTTGGCTGACTTTTTTTCTTATCGACGAGTTCGTATTCAGCATCAAAAATTTCTCCATGTTTCTCTTGGCGATTTTGATTTCGAAATTGAGTATTTACAGACTCATTAACAAAAACTGTACCAAGCGTCAAAAGTCTGTTGAAAATCAACTGCACGATAGACCTACGGAAGGATGGAATGAAGAGTGAGAAACCTATTAAATCTGTTATAATGCCGGGTGTTAGTAAAAACACGCCAGCAATTATTAGCAAAAATCCTTCAGCAACAGGTTGGACCGGCGTAATACCTTGTGCCAAAGAGCAATTGATCCGCGCAAGAGTATGTAAACCCTGGCGTTTAAGAATGGAAGTACCAACTAATGCTGTACCAATCACAAGTACAATTGTTCCCCAGGTACCAATGTACCGACTGACCTCGATTAGAACAGCTAGCTCAACGAGCGATATAACGCTAAAAAAGATTAGCAATACAGCAAAACGCATTATGCTCTCCTAATTTAAAGACACTACTTAATAAATGTTACAAGAACCATTTTTATTATGACTCTTTGTTTATGCAAAGGGGTTGGATTGCGATTGATGATGCCTTACTGTGAAAGTAAAGTCAGCGTATTTGAAGAAAAAAGCTGTAGAACGCTTGTGAACTAGATTGTAAGTAACTGCGGTCCTACATAATAGTGTGATCAACTTTTCATGGCAAAGAAAGCCGACTAACATGCAAGATAACATTAATATCATAACCCTTCTAGCTATTGTAGTTGCAGTCTTTGTGATTTTAAGACTTCGAACTGTACTAGGGCGGCATACCGATGAAGATGAGGCTCGCGTCACGCGTAAAGTGCGTACTCGAAAAAAGCATACATCGGTGGCATCTGACAAAATTGTAACACTACCACAACCCGACACAAGAAATCGACTAAACCCTGAGAATAAAGAGCATCCAGAAGAGGATTTACGTAATAAAATTCGAGCGCTAGGTATTACAGACGCTATTGTTGGCGATGGGCTTGTCAATATTTCAAAGCATGATAATAATTTTGATGTTGAGCATTTCAGAGCAGGAGCCAAACAAGCCTACGAGATAATTGTTACTGCGTTTGCAGAAGGCAACCGAAATACACTCCGTGATCTTTTGAGTGAGGATGTTTTTAAAGATTTTGAAATGGCAATAGCTAATAGAGAAAATCGTAATGAAAAAATTGATCAGAGCTTTGTAGGAATTAACCACGCTGACATTATTGAAGCTGATTTGCGTGAAAATGAAGCGTATATAACAGTGAAATTTGTAAGCCAGCTTATTTCCTCAACACGTAATAATTCTGGTGAGGTGATTAACGGGGACCCTCAAAGTGTAGTAAACGTCACTGATATTTGGACTTTCTCTCGTGATATTATTTCGCAGAACCCAAATTGGCGACTTATTTCAACGCATAGTATGGCTTAGCAAAAATAAACCACCTGACATAAAAAAAATTTTAATTAGAATTAGATGATTATATTGGGATGAATCTCAAGGTTCTATAGCTAAGAATCATTTGAATCTTGGGCTGAACCCAAATCTTATTCAGCTTTAGATGTGCATGATACTTTAAAGAGTCTACAATGGATTTGGGATTTAAATCCAGCTTTTTACAGACTAAAAGATAATTCTAACACTGAGAAAAGGAAGACAAAACATATCTGACCCTTACCAATATCTAGCTTTGTACTGAGTTATCATGTCCACTTCGAGTGCTGAGGCGAATTAAGCTAAATTATATTTAGGCTATATTAGGTTTACTATAATTTGGTAACATATCACTTTTAAACAAGCTTCGCTCTCACTTTAGGAAGACCTCACAGAAGAAACAAGTGGGAAATAAATTGACGATATCATGCTTATAGAGATATATTAGAACGAGAACAGACTAGAATAGTTTGAAACGAAACAGTTTAATAATAGCAGCTTTACTTTAGAAAACAGAGTTATAAAAGCTGCTTACTTTGCCCTATGTCTTAATAAGGCCTTAATTACTCTACCGCTTCAGAACTTGTTTAACAATTAAAAACCGCCGTGTTAGGAGCTTGTTTTATAAAATAACACTCTCTAAAAGTTCAGTATTAACCCACAAGGAATTAATAATTTTTTTCCTCTGTCATCTAAAGCTTAAGCTTTCTAATGAGAACTAGAATCCCTTATCAAAAGCACGTCTTACGTAGACTTACTGAAGACGAACTGAAACTTTGGAATAAAATATCTCAGGACATCAAACCCCTGAATGTAATAGATCGTTGCGTAGAGAATACTTTTCAGAAAAAGGAGAACGCGAACGTTATATCTGCACCAGAATCTGCAAAAGCCAATCCTTTAACTAGGTCGACTTGCGAAAAATTGAGTAAAAAAACAAATAATAACAACTTAGGCTCATTTGCAAGTTCTAGCGTTAGAATGCAGCTTGTAGAATTTGACGGAAGGCTAGCTGTCAAAGTTGGTAAAGGTCGTATAAAGATAGATGCTCGATTAGATCTTCATGGTATGCGCCAGGTTGAAGCTAAAACTGCGTTAAAAAAGTTCTTATTTTCAAGTCTAGCGAAAGGTTATAGGATTGTACTTGTAATAACTGGAAAGGGGAGCCCTGTCGATACAAGCATGCCTTGGTATGGTGAACCTCAAGTCAATAGAGGTGTTTTAAAGAGAATGCTTCCACAATGGTTAAGAGAATCTCAAATTACTTCTGCAGTAGTAAGCTATACCACAGCGCATATTCAACACGGTGGAGATGGTGCATTCTACATCCGTATAAGAGCGCAAAATCGATATTGAATAATATGAGTT
>JABSQE010000028.1 GCA_013214245.1 Hyphomicrobiaceae bacterium | reverse complement strand
CGATATCAATATTGCGAGGTCTGAAGGAAAAATACGAGTTACACCATGGTGTACGAATAACAGATGCCGCAATCGTATCTGCATCAGTTCTGTCAAATCGCTACATCACCAATCGTTTTCTTCCGGACAAGGCTATTGACCTTATGGATGAAGCTGCATCACGATTGCGCATGCAAATTGATTCAAAACCAGAAGAACTTGACGAGATGGATCGGCATATTGTTCGATTAAAAATCGAGCGCGAAGCGTTGTTGACAGAGGGTGATGCTGTCTCAAAAGATCGTTTAAATATTCTCACAGCTAAGATTTCAGAACTTGACCTGAGATCTAATGAGCTAACTCGCTGTTGGCAAGCGGAAAAGCGTAGAATAGGTGAAATGCAAAAAATCAAGGAAGAATTGGATGCCCTGCGAACAGAATTAGAGCAGGCGCAACGGCGTGGGGATCTGGCAAGAGCAGGTGAATTATCTTACGGTATTATTCCGGGATTAGTTACTAAAATCAGTGATCTCGAAAAAGCAGACAATAATAATTCATTGATAGAAGAAACCGTGACTCGTTCTCACATAGCGCAGGTCGTGTGTAGATGGACAGCTATTCCTGTTGATAGAATTATAGAAAGCGAGTGTGAAAAATTATTGCGCATGGAGGATGAATTACAGTGTCGAGTTATAGGGCAGAACGAGGCAGTAGTTGCAGTTTCAACTGCAGTTAAACGCGCGCGGGCGGGTTTACAAGACTTTAACCGACCTATTGGTTCGTTCATGTTTTTGGGACCAACCGGCGTAGGTAAAACAGAACTCTCAAAAGCTCTTGCAAGCTTTATGTTTGATGATAGCAAAGCAATGGTGCGCCTTGATATGAGTGAATACAAAGAGAAACACTCAGTGGCACGTTTAATCGGTGCGCCTCCAGGCTATATAGGTTATGAAGAAGGTGGTCTGCTTACGGAGCCTGTCAGGCAACGTCCATATCAATTAGTACTATTCGATGAAATTGAGAAAGCTCACAGTGATATATGGAATATATTACTACAAGTCTTGGACGACGGGCGCCTGACAGACGGCCAAGGTCGCACAGTAGATTTTAGCAATACTCTAATACTAATGACATCTAACATCGGTGCAGATCACATTATTTCTCATGTTTCAGATAAAGACATTAATAGCATACGTGAATGTGTGTTATACGAAGTGAGGTTGCGATTTCGACCTGAATTTCTAAACCGTCTTGACGATATAATAGTGTTCGAGCGTTTGAAACGTGAGGATATGACAAAAATCGTAGATATACAGCTGAAGTGGCTTACCAAACTACTAGTCGATCGTAAAATTACGCTCAAAGTTGACGATTTAGCCAAACAATGGCTGGCTGATCGTGGTTATGATCCTAAGTATGGTGCGCGCCCGCTTAAACGGGTGATCCAGAAGTATCTGCAAGATCAGTTGGCACAGTCTATTCTATCTGGTACCATACGGGATAATGAAACAGTTTTTATATCAGTAATAGGCAAAAATATCTCCATCAATAATCATGAAGTAAAATGAACGTAGAAACGTAGATAAGCTTTCTTATAAAATTACACCTGCACTGTGTCGTCATAATATTAACCACTCATCAGATATAATTTTTAATTTCAGGTGGATATAAGTAAAAATTCTAGCATTTAGATCTACTCAGTGAGTTGGTTCATATTGGTTTTAAATTTTTGCATATAATATGTTGCTGCAATCGCTAACATCCATACTGAAAGGTTAGTCCAATTTGCCCGCTTTCGTGTTCTGCGGGCTTGACACTGATAAAGATTACCAAGTTAACAAATTGAGGTCTGTGGTCTGAATTAGAATTTGAAAATTTCCTGATTTGGCAATTGATGTAGAGGGCTAAGTCCTTATTTCAACTATAATGGTGTATGTACATTGTTTTTAGCAATTAAAAAAAAGATCATTTAAAGTACGTATGAATTGAAGATATAAGTCATTGAAGCTACTTCGCTTTTCATATTAAGGTCCAATTAAGACCACCTAATTATTTTATACGGCTTTTGAGTAAAGTATTTGCATTGGTCATTGATCTAGTTCCTACTTAGAAGTTTTGTGTCAATCGATCGTCCATCGTCGTGTGTATTACTAACTTCCTTGAAAACCGTCTTTAAGTTTAGACATTAATCGTAACATCCTTTAAATAATAACTGATGTAGAAGTATCAAATTAGTTTATCCGAAGTGTGCATCAGAAATACTTAATCGTTGATCCACTTGTACGAAAATGGGTTGGTCTTAAAAGTACAAGAACCCGTAAACAAGCTTAACTATTAATGTTCGCTATGCTCGTTTCTTCATTTGCTTAGTAGCGACACTCTCTTGATCTAATGTGTAGGAACTATCGTAATGAACACCATCAATCTTAGAGATTTTGTCATTGGAAATGATCAACCATTAGTGCTTATCGGTGGAATTAACGTGATAGAGTCACGTGACTTGACACTGACTGCAGCAGAAACTTTTAAAAAAATTACCAATAGAGTGGGCATACCTTATATATTTAAGGCTTCTTTCGATAAAGCAAACCGGTCTTCGTCCCTCTCCTTTCGTGGTCCAGGTTTAGATGAAGGCCTAAAAATACTGGAAGAAGTTTCAAAGTCGCTTGACGTATCTGTCTTGACAGATGTACATCTTCCCTCTCAAGCTAAAGCAGTTTCTGAAGTCTGCGATATTATTCAGCTGCCTGCGTTCCTAGCACGGCAGACTGATCTTGTTCATGCTATGGCTACTACCGGTGCAATTATTCACGTTAAAAAACCTCAGTTTATGAGCCCTTCACAAATAGTTCATGTTAAGGATAAATTTACTAAATTTGGCAACGATAAAATAATGCTTTGTGAAAGAGGTAGTTGTTTCGGTTATGATAATTTAGTTGTTGATATGCTTGGTTTTGATGTGATGAAAAAGGCTTGCAATCATGTACCAGTAACTTTTGATGTTACGCACTCCCTGCAAATACGCGAAACTGGTGCGGTAGTTTCAGGTGGTCGTCGAGACCAATTACGTGGCCTAGCTAGTGCTGGTGTAGCAGTAGGTGTGTCGTGTTTGTTTATTGAGGCTCACCCCTATCCTGATGAAGCGCTTTGTGATGGCCCAAGTGCTATACCTCTGGATGATTTGGAAAATTTATTATCGTTCATTAAGGTGATAGATGATGTAGTCAAAAGGAACAATGCAACATATGCAGTTTGAGCACAAACGCTGACAATATAAGGCTTTATTTATCAACTTCGTTCAATTTGATAACTTTTCTACAGGTGTAGAAACGATTATAAAGACACACATTCTTTAGAATCTATGTATTGTTGCCTTTATAAAGAAACATGATATGTATAAGTTTAGATCTTTATACACTAACAAATCTCAGAGAAGTATGGCTTTAATTAACGGGTGACTACCATAACCTTTTGTGCAATCAAATTATGTGAGGCTAGACAAGATCTAATACCAGATCGTTTAAATAGATTTAGCATTTTGTTTGATTGTAATAAATGTTCAGATCAATTTTTTTACTTAGTTTGATGAGTACCGTGTATATAATTTTCTCCTACAGAAATATGGCTCGGTCTTTATCAGTTATGATATTTAAAACTAACTGCCAAAGCCCAGATTAGGTTTTGGGATCGCTTTTCTTAGAATTTTGATAAGCTAATTGTTTTGTGAATATTTTTTCTAACCCCAGCCATATAGATCTTAATAAGAATTAAGTCGGTGTTGAGTTTTAATTTGTATTGTCAGTAATTTTTGGTAGATCGTGCCAAGTACAGTATGAAGATCTAGTTTCGCTCTTTACCTAAACTAATAGGTGAACTTACAATTTTTGTAAATTAAATAACATGATTTTTAGCATTTTCTCACACCCCACTAAGCTCTATGCAGTGGCCAAAATACAAAAATTTGTTATATTTAAACATCTGTTCTTTTTTGATTTCTATTAGTACAAGCCTATTATATTGTATACAACTCTAAAAGGAGTATCCATAATTTACAGGTTTAAATACAGGATTTATAAATTTAAAAAGATTTTGAATAGGGTTTCAGTATCTGAGGAAGAATTAAAAATTTAGCTCTCAGAGCTTATTAGATAGGCATGCATAATACAAAATCAGAATGGTCAGTGTATTTTTTCTGCTGCAGCCTGTGTTTAGAAGCAAAGATTTCGCATCCAGACAACACTTGTTCAGCTATATAAGGATCTACTTTTATGTCAATATATATTTTTATGAGAATTATGTAGAAAAGGCATTGTTCATCTAAAATAATAAAATATTTTGAGAATAAATTAGATTATGACTGAGGACAATCGACTTTATTCACCCTCCACAGCTCGCAATAGGGGTGCAATTCTTGGTGTACTGCAACGTTACTTACCGGATAAAGGTAAGGTGCTTGAGGTTGCTAGCGGGACTGGTGAGCATGTGATTTATTTTGCTCAAAAAAGCAGTTCTGAACTTATCTTTCAGCCTACTGATCCTGACCTGAAGGCAAGATCTAGTATAGATGCCTGGGCTGTTTCGCGTAATATTCCGAACGTGCGTCGTGCTTTGAAACTTGACACGACTGATAAAGTTTGGCCAGTCGCTAATTTCGATGTTGTACTCTGTATCAATATGACTCACATAGCACCCTGGGCTGCTACGGAAGGTTTACTGTACGGTGCATCTCAGGTATTAGCTTCAGGTGGCATACTTTATATCTATGGTCCTTTTTACTTTAAAGGATGCTACATTGCTCCAAGTAATATAGCGTTTGACCTAGAATTACGTGAGAGGAATCCAAACTGGGGTATTCGCGACGTAGAAGCAGTGTTAGATTTGGCAAAATCTAACCATTTACAACCTTTGATTATTGAGCAGATGCCAGTGAATAATTTGTCATTAGTTTTTAAAAACTCACCATAGTTATGCACATCTTTAAACTATTTTTCGAAAACAATTTCGCTTATTTTTTCTGGATCTTCAGAAAAAATTGCTTAATCGAATTACGTTCAGCAGATTAAGATCTTGATCCTGTGATTAAATCATTAAGTATATAAGAGGTTGACCACTAAGATAGAAGTTACGAACTATTACACTCTAAAACTATCGAAGGTGTGTGTTCACTTAAGATTGCTTGTTACATGTTCAAGACTTCAGTCTGGCTACAATTAGATCAACCTCTCATACTATTAGATTCGGACTTAAGCCACTGTATACTCAAAAGAAAATCTAGGAGTAAATTCCTGTAGATACATAATGATTTACACGATATAGCATCAGGAGCGAAAATTTAAAAGTACGAAGTGGTTGAGAGGTTAGCTAGCTGGAGCAATAGAAAAGCAATTCTCAGAAGTTTTTCTGATCGCCGAATCTATATCTAACTACTCGTCACCTTAATAAGATGGCTATTGACACTCATGTAGTTTAAGTACAACAGCTAATCTCAAAAGTTTTCAATGTCCGCTTCTCATTACACCTGTTTTGATCGAATAATCGACTGCAAGTCCATAGTTAGGGTCGTCATCAGAATCTACAATGAGCTGTCCAGCTCGAGTTAGAAGACGGTGGCAATCCCTTGAAAGATGACGTATTTGAAGTACTTTACCGCGAGTCTGGTATCTTTCTGCTAGTTTTTCTATAGCTTGTAAAGCTGACTGATCTACAACGCGACTTTTTAGAAAATCAATAATAACTAGATTGGGATCATTTAGTGGATTGAACAGTTCGTCGAAGCCTGCGACTGAGCCAAAGAACAGTGGACCTTCAATCTTGTAAAGTTTTGTATTCTCTTGTATTTCCTCCACTGTAGCAGATATTCGTGTTGCATTATTCCACGCATAGCAAAGCGCTGATACAATTACACCAACTACAACTGCAACCGCCAAATCACTCACAACTGTTACGACTGTGACTAAAATCATCACTATCGCATCGGTTTTTGGAATACGCCCAATTATTGTTAAGCTCCGCCAGGCAAATGTGCCAATCACTACCATCATCATAACACCTACAAGAGCAGCAAGAGGAATTTGTTCTATAAGATCAGACGCGAAAACAATAAACGTAAGAAGGAAGAGTGCTGCTGAAATTCCAGATAGTCGTGTTCGTCCTCCGGAATTAACATTGATCATCGACTGGCCGATCATAGCACAACCACCCATTCCGCCAAAAAAGCCAGTGATAGTATTAGCAGCACCTTGAGCAATACACTCTTGTGAAGCCCCTCCGCGCTTTTCAGTAATTTCACCGACGAGGTTTAGTGTTAGCAAACTTTCAATAAGTCCAATCGCAGCAAGCACAACTGCATAGGGGAAAATAATTTGAAGCGTTTCTAGATTAAGTGGTACCATTGGAATATGGAATGCTGGTAATCCACCTTGAATAGATGCTAGATCACCAACACGTGGCACCTGTACATCTAATATAATGACAAAAAGTGCGACAATACCTATTCCAGCGAGCGGAGCTGGAATAGCAAGTTTCACTTTCGATGCAAAATGAATAATTATCATTGTGAAGAAAACTAATCCTATCATTTTTAACAGAGGCCAACTGCTCATCCAAATTTTGACCCCATTAGGTCCTGTAGTTTGAAACTGCGTAAGTTGTGCCATAAAGATCACAATGGCAAGTCCATTCACAAACCCTAACATCACTGAATGTGGAACCAACCTAATAAATTTACCAAGTCTGAATATACCAGCTAATATCTGTAAAGTTCCCATCAGTACCACAGTTGCGAATAGATACTCTATTCCGTATCTTGATACTAGTGAAACCATAACTACAGCTAAAGCACCGGTTGCCCCTGAAATCATACCAGGACGGCCACCAATTATCGCTGTTATTAAGCCAACGATAAACGCTGCATAAAGTCCAACTAACGGATGAACACCCGCAACAAATGCGAATGCTACTGCTTCTGGGACAAGGGCGAGAGCAACCGTTAGTCCTGCTAGTAACTCTATTTTAATACGCTCTAGCATGAATTCATCTGTTTTTATGTTGTTCCATTTTGTCGTATCAATGTTGTTCACAAATAACGCTAACGATAATTTTACCGCTCGATTAGATGTTACAGCTTTAGTAAGCTTATTTATCGTAGATAGCACAACTATTTGCACTAACTTGATGGTCTGGGCTAAATGCAACACTTGAACAAAGCTCCCTATTTTATAGTGGATATGTTTAAATTCACGTATACAGTGCGTTAAAATCACATAGCCAAATCTTGTACAAGCTGAGGTGTAATTTCAAGCTATTTAAAAATACGACCAAATTAGGCAACGAGTTTCACCCGATCGGGATGGCATATGTACAAGGTTATTAGTATTTTTCAAACTATCACACTGATAGTACTAAGTATGTACTACTAAAAAAACCAAAGACTAAGTTGAAACGATTAAAAACAATTAGCGGTGTAGTTTATGTAGTATGCTTAATGACATGGAAAGGTTTGTAATATAAAATATTACGAGCCTGAAATCGCGGGCTAATAATATCAAGTCTCTAAGGTTTTAAGCGAGTGTTCCGGTGTAAGATCTAGATACAAGAGTATTAAGTGCTTAGGCCTTTTGAGAGTAAAAAGGTAAACCATAGAGTGTAATTCAACACATACGCTTTATTTGTAACGGATTTCAACTTTTGCTTTCTATTTTATATGGTTGTTTAATAAAAACCGTTAATGAAAATAAGATGTTAGAATAATGTACAATGCTTTTGATAGCGGTAAAATTAGCATCTTGGCTTTAAGAACAGAGAGGATCTAATATGTTTGATGTGGGTCTAAGAAGAAATATTTAGTCTATTTGGCTCTAAGAGGAGGTACTAGTGTCAACGTCAAACTGGGCTTGTTAGGTTTTGCTACGGATTACTAGCCTATCTAACCCAAGATCACATGCGGAACGAAGCGTGATAAATTACAAGTAATTCTTGTTTTATCCTCACGTATACCCATTCCACAAGATCGATCGCCAATGAGCCAGGCTCCTATCACGGCTCTTAAACCATGAGATTGAAATAAAGGCGTATAAGTTTGAATGATGGAGCGTTCATTTCCATAGCGTCCATTCGTAGCTTCGACAATTTTCTCACCGCACTTAATTTCTATATTCTCTCCTTCGCGTGAAAAAAATGGTTTGCGAACATATATTCCGTGATCTGATGCGGGGAGTGTATTATCGAAAAAAGCAGGCAACAAATTTGGATGGTTTTCATAACGTTGCCATAATAGCGGCAGTATGCCTTTGTTGGATAAGATCACCTTCCATGCCGGTTCAACAAAAATGCTAGATTGTAGATATTTGGCAAATGGTTCGCGAAACAAGTCTTCCCAAGGATAGAGCTTGAAACAAAGATCGATAGTACGGTTTTGTTCATCTGTAAATCGGCCTGTTGTATCAACACCTATACGTTGTATGTCGATTAATTTAACACTATGTCCTGTCTGAAGTGCACAGTCCAT
>JABSQE010000027.1 GCA_013214245.1 Hyphomicrobiaceae bacterium | reverse complement strand
TTCTTCAGTAATAAATGGCATAAAAGGATGAAGCATTTTAAGAATTTCATCGCGTACCCAAGCCGTCATTGCACGTGTTTCTACTATCCATTCTGTGTTATCTCCATTCAAAATAGGCTTTATCAACTCAAGATACCAATCACAAAACACTCCCCAAACGAAGTCGTAAACTTCACTTGCGGCATCGTTAAAGCGATAAGCCTCTAGAGCTGCAGTCACAGATTTTACAATACGTTCTGTCTCCCCTGCAATCCACTGATTGATAGAGTGCGATGCTGACTTCGGTGAAAAATCCTCCACTACAACACATTCGTTCATTTCTGCAAAACGGGCAGCATTCCACAGTTTTGTTGCAAAATTTCGATATCCTTCTACCCGATGCTTTGTTAGCTTGACATCGCGGCCCTGCGTAGCCAAAGACGCTAGAGTAAAGCGCAAAGCGTCTGCACCATATTGGTCGATGAGCTCAAGAGGATCGATAATGTTGCCAATAGATTTTGACATTTTACGGCCTTTTTCATCCCGTACTAAACCGTGAATGTATACATCACGAAATGGAACATCCCCTATTGCGTAAAGTGATTGCATCATCATTCGTGCAACCCAAAAGAAAATTATATCGAAAGCAGTAACTAGGCAACTTGTAGGGTAATACCGCCTCACTATTTCAGGTGTCTCGTTTGGCCATCCTAGTGTCGAGAAGGCCCAGAGACCAGAAGAGAACCATGTATCCAGAACGTCTTCATCACGCTTTAATACTACTTGCTTTCCATAATGGTTTCGGGCATTACTGTGGGCACTTTCCTCACTTAGAGCCACGAAAATTTTACCGTCTGGTCCGTACCATGCGGGGATTTGATGTCCCCACCACAACTGTCTCGAAATACACCAGGGCTGAATGTTCTCCAGCCAACGAAAGTAATCAGCTGCATACTTCTTTGGGTGAAACTTAGTTTTTCCCTGCCGAACCGCTTCCAACGCGGGTTTTGCCAGTTTTTTAGCGTCGACATACCACTGTTTTGTAAGCCAAGGTTCGATGACTGCGCCCCCGCGCTGTGCATGAGGTACAGCATGGGTATGAGGTTCAATTTTTTCCAGCATTTTAGACGCGGCTAAATCGGCAACTATTTTTTTTCGTGCTTCTAGGCGATCTAAATTCCTATAATTTGATTGAACGTTGTGATTAAGGCGACCTTTGCTGTCAAGAATATTGATGACATTTAATTTAGTTCGTTTGCCGACTTCCCAATCGTTAAAATCATGAGCTGGTGTGATCTTTACGGCGCCTGTACCTTTCTCAGGGTCAGCATAGGTATCTCCCACAATACGAATAGTGCGATCTGTAAGTGGTAGGGACAATTTCATGCCTATCAAATGACAAAGTTTCTGGTTTTTTGGATGTACTGCAACTCCTGTATCACCAAATAGTGTTTCTGGCCGCGTTGTTCCAATAACTAAGAATGTATTTGGGTCGCCGGGATCAAATTCCATGTCAGCAAAGGGATAGCGTAAATAGTACATGTGCCCGTTGAGATCGTAATCAAGAATCTTGTTGAATGCTGCAGCGTCTAACGCTTTGGACTGGCACTCGTTGTCCAAATCATCAACAGCCCATTTAAACGTTCCGGTATGGTTTCGCAACTCGACTTCTAAATCGGAGACAGCTGATTCGAATTCCGGATCCCAATTCACAAGACGTTTATCCTTATAAATCAATCCATCGTTATAAAGGTCTACAAAAACTTTGATCACGGCTTGAGATAGACCCGCATCCATTGTGAAGCGCTCACGAGACCAATCGCATGATACGCCAATACGTTTTAATTGATTTACTATCTGTTCACCGTAACGATTTTTCCAATTCCAGACTTCTTTTAGAAATTCTTCACGACTTAATGACCGACAATCAATTTGCTTTTCAGCTAGCTGCCGAGTTACTACCATCTGTGTTGCAATGCCAGCATGGTCTGTACCAGGCTGCCAAAGAACATCACGGCCACGCATTCGCTCAAAGCGGCATAATACATCTTGCAATGTGCTGTTGAGCGCATGCCCTATATGTAACGAGCCGGTTACATTCGGAGGTGGAATTACAATCGTATAGGGAACTGCGTTCTTGCAGTCCATGCGACCTGCGACAAAAACACCTGTTTGTTCCCATTTAGTGTAAATTCGCGTTTCTATTTCGGTTGGCTGGTAAGTTTTATCTAACATCGGAGCCCAAAGTTGGCATTTCTAATTATTAAAGATAGAGATATGCTTTGTTGCGTGTAACTGTCAACATAACCCGTTTATTTCCTTTGACAACTTAATGAGGGTAAGCTTACCCAGATTCACTACCAATTGGCATTGGAGTATCCGGGCTGAATACTCGAAAAGCTTTAGAGTTGCTTAGATAGTAGGTACATTTATTATGTGAAGAGAAAGTATCGTCGAAAATAGACGAAGTACAATTGTTATCAAGCAATCGATAAGTACCCAATGGCATGTCGTTTTGCAGGTGCAATCCACCCACTCTATCTCTATGAAGGGATACGACATGATTACCCACGGCGGCAAACATGCGGCGAACTTGATGATTACGACCCTCATAAATAGTTACAAACGCTACTAACCTGGACATGATTTGTTTAGTAACGTTGAATGTGTTCGCGCTCTTATCATTTGCAATCTCTAATACCGCTGGTAGCAATGGTGTTTTATCTCCTGTTAATACGAGGCGCCCTGATGCAAATATCTCGCCCTCATCTCCACGAAGAGGATGTTCTAATACAACACGGTAACGTTTTGCTATTTTAGACCTCGGTGCAGTGATCCTGTGGGTTAGAACTCCGTTGTCGGTCAATAGCAACAAGCCGGATGTATGTTTATCTAGACGACCGACTGTCACAATTTTTAATTTGCGTGCTCGCCAACGGGAGGGTAGCAGATCATAAACCAAAGCCCCTGTATCTTTATGGCTGCATGTCATTCCTGTTGGCTTATTCATGATTAGAACTAGTCCCGGAAGCGGGTCCATTTTCTTGCCAGCAATTGTAAGGCGTTCAGGAAGATCGTTTTCTAAAAAAATTTTACGAGTTACGTCCTTAAGTGGCATTCCATCAAGGTGAATTTGACCGGATAACGCAAGAGCGTGGACATCTTTTCGTGTTCCATAACCAAGATTGCTGATTAAACGATCTGCGCGGATTGATGGGTGCAGTGACATCTTTGGTTTGTTCATTTACTTGCTTTATATACTTTGTACCATTGATTTTGAGTGATCAGCATAACCTTTGAGAAAGCCACATTTAGCAAATTCTCGTAAGGTAGGTGTCGGTTGGCTGTTATCCATAAGATGCCGGTTGGCTTTAACATAGCTGCAGCCTTATTGATGAAGGCACATCCTAATTTTCGGTCCTCGATACCGTTTTCGTGGAATGGTGGATTTGTGATAACGAAATCCAGTTGTGTTGGCATATCTTTTGCCAGGCGAATATCTGTCCAAATTGTTTCCGTTTCTCTAAGCCCGACATTGCGCTCCGCCATAGCTAATGCTCGACGATCGATATCAATAAGTATGAGTTTTCTGCATAGCCCAGTCCCCAACACAGATTTTGCTAGAATTCCATAGCCGCATCCAAGATCAGCTCCAACACCCTCAAGAGGCGGGAGGTTGCTAATCAGTAAGGCGCTAGCAGGATCAATACGGTTCCAGCTAAATAGCCCTGGCTGCGTCCAAAAACCTATTCCGTGCTCGTATCGTGGTGATCCTGCATTTATTGCCGCATCTAATTTTTGGACCTTAGTTGGTCGCTGACAGGCTGTGATTTTGTAATGACTCTGATGATTTACCTCAACGTTGCAGCCAAACTTAGCAAACTCCTTTGCTAAGCGAGCACCACCCTTAGTTTTTGAAGCAAAAGCGAGGATGGAACCGTAAGGTTTGACAGAAAACAAGCTCCTGGCAAGCACATATTGACGCTCTAGTGTGTTTTCCGGCGCGTGTATAATAATACTATCTAGTGACTTTGCGTTTATATTTTCCAGCATAATTGCACCTGGAACACGAGGGGATATTTGCAATTGATTGTTTGTTTGATCAGGAAGTGTGAAAAATGGCTGACCGTAAATTGCACGATTTTGTGGCATAATATACCTAAATAATGTAATTTAAAATGCTTTTCTTTTAGCAGAATCTCTCTTGTTTACAAAAAACTACGTGCCGACATAATTTGGAAATTCTTTATGCGGTAAGTTATATAGAAGGCTAATTAATCAAGTTGTGCATTATAATAATTATTTATGAACAGACCTTGTTATGCAAAAATCAGAGTAATAGTAATCGCGTATTCTTCCAGTAAGGCTTTGGTTCACGTGTCGCTATTATTGAAATTAATAACATTTGTTACTTACAATATAGAAATGCGAGTCGAACCTATTACGTGTTACGTTTATCGATAAAACAGAAGATTAAACATGTCTGTATTTAAAAATATAAATTTGCGGTTTACTGTTTTTACTACATCTAAGCCCCTCATGAAAAGATTTACTCAGTCTTGCTCTATTAAATTTGAATAGTGGGCATAAGAATTTAACTTGTATGATTCTAGGGTGTTTATATAGTCTGAGCAACTCACATTACCGTTAGTTGTTGCTGCTCTACGCGAGGAGCTTAGTGCTATCAAATCGATGCGAAGAAATTCATTGACTTATGTGTAAGATAACAAAGGATATTAGATGATTGTCCCTTCATACACAGCTAACCCTATTGATAGCAACGCAATTGCGCTGTTAAAATCTATTGTTGGCCCTGCTGGCTATCTTGATCAGGAAAACGATAAACTTCCTTACTGTACAAGTTGGCGTGATGACTTCATAGGTAGCGTTCCTCTCGTGTTGCGGCCTCAAAGCACCGAAGAAGTTGCTGATATTGTAAAACTGTGTGCAAAGATTGGTATAGCAATAATTCCACAAGGTGGTAACACTGGATTAACTGGCGGTTGCCAACCACGTAGCGGTATGGGTGAGATAATTTTATCTACCTCACGTTTAAACAAAGTCCGCGACATTGACACTGAGAATGACACAGTGACCGTTGAAGCTGGTGTTGTCCTTCAACAGATCCAGCAGATTGCTGGTGACCATAATCGCCTTTTTCCACTAAGTTTGGGAGCTGAAGGCTCGTGTCAGATTGGGGGCAACCTGTCCACTAATGCTGGCGGCACTCAGGTTTTACGATATGGTAACGTCAGGGCGCTAGTTCTTGGTCTCGAGGTAGTGCTTCCGCAAGGTGAAATTTGGCATGGCCTCGGTAAGTTACACAAAGATAATACCGGCTATGACATGAAACAATTGTTTATAGGTTCCGAAGGT
>JABSQE010000026.1 GCA_013214245.1 Hyphomicrobiaceae bacterium | reverse complement strand
CCTTATCCGCAGCACCTTTATCTACGACCTTTGTGTCGCCTGTTACGATACGTACTCTTGCCTGGCAAGCCTCCTCAAACATGGAGGCTACTATTCGACGTAAAAGTGCAATTTCGCATCCTTCTTCGATAATAAATGCTGCGGATAACCACAAAGGCTGAGCCCCACCAACTGCTAGATCGTTCACGGTACCACATACAGCTAATTTACCCATGTCTCCGCCAGGAAATTCAACAGGATCCACCACATAACTGTCGGTAGTTAAGGCTAGCTGTACACCTGGGATGTGCAGTGTTGGATTGTGAATACGAGCCTGATCTTCCATTCCATCTGGCTGAAAAACAGAAGTAAAAATATCTTCAATCAGCTTTCTAGTTGCCTTTCCACCACTGCCATGGGACATAGTGATTACGTCCTTACTCAATAGGATTGGACGTTCAGTACTCATATAGAAATCTCCGTTGTGCGTATTCCGCTGTACTGCCAGTAAGCAGCGCACACACCTTCTGAACTGACCATTAATGGTCCCAGCGGAATTTCTGGTGTGCAGCCTTTACCATACTGTGGACATTCGATAGGTTTGGTCTGTCCAGTTATAACTTGCCCACAAGCGCAACCTTTTGGCTCTATTAAATTAACAGTTTTAATGCAGCGATTAATACTAAATTTTCTTTCAGTATCAAAGTTACTATAGTTATTGCGGATACGTAACCTATTCGCATTGATCTCTTTAAAATCAAGAAATTGAATTATTGAACTAGGCTCATAGACATTATTAATTGCATCAATGCTTAATGGGTTTCCATGTTCTGAAACAACTCGAGCATACTGGTTTTCCACCTCAGCTCGGCGATCACGGACCTGTTTAAGCACCATAAGAACTGACTGAAGAAGATCAAGCGGTTCAAATCCAGCTACCACGATGGGTATTCTATAGTCATTAGAAATAAAATCATATGGATGGGTGCCTATAACCATTGACACATGACCAGGACCAATAAATCCATCAAGTTTGGTGTATGGATCGTCTAGAAGTAGTTTGATCATAGAAGGTAGGGTAATGTGATTACAAAAGACACTGAAGTTTTTGAGTGCTTCGTGTGCTGCTATCTGGATTGAAAGCGCAGTTGAGGGCATAGTGGTCTCAAAACCTAAACCAAAAAAAACTACTTCCTGGTCTGGATGGCTTCTTGCGATTGCGAGTGCATCGAGTGGAGAATAGACCATACGGACATCTGCACCTTCAGCTTTAGCTTGTATGAGTGATTTATGAGTTCCAGGTATTCGCATGGCGTCTCCAAAGGTGGTGAAAATTACACCTGGTTTCTGCACTAACTTAATGCATTCGTCTATAATAGCTTTGGGAAGTATGCATACCGGACATCCAGGTCCATGAATGAATTTCACCCCGGAAGAAATCAATCGGTCAAGCCCATACCTAAAGATTGTGTGTGTATGTCCACCGCAGATCTCCATGATGTAGATCGGATTATCTTTAGTCGAACCAATCTCGTTAACTGTCTCAGCAATAGCTAATAGGAGCCATTGGGCAGCTTCAGGATCACGAAATTCGTTAACATATTTCATTATATGGTTCTAAGCTTTCAATTCTCTCGAGTATTTTCATTTTCTCGAGAATGTTCTAAAACTTCTTGCGCCACGCCAAACTTTTTTAGCTCCTCAAGTGTACGTTCGGCCTCAAGCTCATCAATTAATACCATGGCAAAGCCTACGTGTATTAGCGCATACGAACCTACTAACTGCTCCAAAGGTTTATTAGCGATGCAGGAAATATTTACCTCTCTACTAACTCCAGAGATATCTACCGTTGCCATTAAGTTATTCGTATCTGTAATTTGTGTAATTTTGCCAGGTATTCCTAGGCACATGCTTAAAGTCTCCCCCTCTTGGTCTGGAGCAATTTCGAATTACACATTTGTGTGTAAACTGAGTGCCCATGCTCCCATTTAAGTTCTTATTATTTGGTGACAATTATTGGTTGTAATAAATTGTTCATATCAATTGGTGGTATGCTTACTATTCTTTGTTGCTAACGAATTTCGCAGCCAAGCTATCCATACATCCATCCCAAAACCCGTTTGTGCCGAAACCCGCAATATCTCAATTTGAGGATTTACTCGACGTAGATTAATCTCATAGAGGTCGAGATCGACATCGCAATAAGGTGCTAGATCGATTTTGTTAAGTAGTGCTAATCGGGCTGCTGTGAACATGTCGGGATATTTTAGAGGCTTATCTTCACCTTCTGTAACGCTTAAGATAGCTACTTTGGCATCTTCACCTAAGTCAAAGGCCGCAGGACAAACAAGATTACCGACATTTTCTATGAAGAGAATTGCGCCGGATGAAAGCTTGAGATGTTCCATGGCGCGGCTGACCATGTATGCGTCGAGGTGGCAGCCTTTTCCTGTGTTGATCTGAATTGTTTTCGCCCCTGTTGCACGAATACGCTCTGCATCATTCGTTGTTTGTTGATCACCCTCTATTACCGCAAGTGGCTGGCTACCTAACGCTTCGATTGTCCGACATAGTAGAGCGGTCTTGCCAGAACCGGGTGATGAGACAAGGTTTAATGCCAGAGTACTAAGGTTTGTTAAGGCAATACGGTTTTGTTGAGCATGAATGTTGTTCTTAGCAAGAATATTTGTCTTTACCTCAATTAATCGGGTTTCTGATGTGTTTGATAACTCTAATGCTGCGGTTTTTTGACTAAAGTGCAAATTCTTGTACTCATCATGGATAAAGTTAGAGAGCTGATTACTTACTTTTCCGTCTTCGCATCCACAAATAATGCACATTATACTACCTCTAAGTCTTTAACTCGTATCTCTCCCCCACCAGTCGGGACTAGTCTCCCGCTACCGCAAAGGGGACATGGATTCAATCGATCGTCAAGCTCTACCTCCTTAGCACAATTAAAACACATAGCGCGACCTGGGATATCAATAATTTCTAATTTTGCTCCATCTGCTATAGAGCCATGCATAACTACGTCAAATGCAAAGGCTAAGGCGTGTTTGTCAACACTTGCAAAACACCCGATTTCTAGCCGTACGGTATTGATTTTAGTTATAGAATGAGCTGCGACTTGAGTTTCAATTACCTCACGTATACCTTCGCAAAGTGACATTTCATGCATTTGTTATCTTCTCAACACATAATGGACCGCAAGGGTCAAGAATATCCAGCACTATAGGAAGAACTAAAGCACGTTCAGGTAATATCGTGGTCAGAACCTGATCTAAAACTCCGCCTTGAATACAAAGATGATCGGTTGGTGTTACACGTGTAAAGTGAGTGATCTTGTCATCAGCATGCTGCGCATTTATAGTATAGAGGCCGCGTGTTGCAGGCACATGCACGCAACCTGGGTGTGGAGTAGTTACTGTTAGTGGTACATTATTCAAAAGCGCATCTAGGTCATAGCTTCGGGCCACTAATCGCCAAAATAAGCTACGACTTTGCGCTGAACGAGCAGCCATATGGGCTATTACCGGATGATCTATAACTCTCTGTGCACACGAGTTATCTACTATAGAAGAAGGGTTTGAGGCTGTCTCAACAGAGACAAATGGGAGGGCACTACTCACACCTTCCCCTGGTGAAAAAAAAACAGCTATTTTACTCAATAACCCTGCAATTCCGTAATCGCTTTTCAGAAAGTTTTCAAAATCGAAGATTGTCTCTGGTAGACGTCCTGGAGGTCCGAATAAAAGCTGACGTAAAAATGTATCGTTTAGCTGCCAGCCTACAGGTAAGTGCAATGGGGACAATCCTAAATGGCGAGGCAAGATTATAGCCAACCGAAGAACGTGATCACGAATAATTTCCTGAGTGAGCGTATCTATACTCTCTGTAGATGGTAAGTCCAAGGCTGCACACACGGCCAAACTCTGTGCTGTTCGACAAAGATTGAAGAGACGAGGAAGTAGCTCTGCAACTTCAGACCTTGATTTTCCAATTACTAATTCCCTAATCGGAAAATGCGGATTCAGCTTTGCAATAAAACTTGTACTAGGGCTATCAAACATCAGCTTATACCATACCGGCACTAATTATTTTTCGTCGTGAAAGTACCCAACTGTTATTTTCTTGTTGCGATGAATAAAGTTTATTTTCATCACTAATAAAGTTATCAGAGGCTGAAATTGTTTTGTATTGCTTAGAGAAAAGGGCCTGCATCACAGCATCTGCTACAGAATTAGCCTGGCTTTGATCGATAAAACAATTCATGTGGGAAAATAGCGAGCATGACTTGTAATCGCCGAATTGTTCAAGTCTATTGTGAATAAATTCATAACAACCAGAAGGAAACTCGATAATCTCTTTTATGCCGGGGGACAGATCAGACCAATTATCGTCAACACCAGGTAGTTGTATTAAGTTCATGAACCAAGGCGCAATTAGTATACCAAGGGGTTGACCTCTATGCATCTGAAACCCAACAGCCTGAACGTAAAGGTTGTCATTAGCAATGTTTAAATCAATCATTTTATGGTGCCAAATCTTTGTAAACTCAGCAACTAGTGTATTTGAAGCATCTTGAAGTTGCGACATTTCCTGAGTTTCTAGCATAAGGGAACCAGTATTTATTAAAAATTAAGCTGCTGAGTTAATGTGTGACAATCATTTTAGAATTAATTTATTGATCTATATCCTCTATTTCTAAGTTGTACTTCGGCCTACAAAAACTTACACCCCATGGTCATCAAAGGAACAGCTCCTTCAAGCAAGTTACGTACCAATATTTTAAGGTTTTTTTATGTAATAGCTTTCAAAGTTGTCTCTATACGGTTTGCACTATCTGCAATATCTTCGAGAGTAGCAAGAATTAGTTCAGGAATTTCAGTGGCCTGAAAGGTATCTAGAATAAGGGTACCCGTTGAATTGAAGAACTGTACTCGCCAGATTCTGTAAGTTGCAGTAGCTGAGATGTAGCAATTGCCATAGCCGTAGCTCAAGGCTGTTACAGAACCTGTTCCTAAAGCCTGATCGAGCCATTGGAGATCGGTTGCTGTATGTGGCAGATTAGTTAAATTAACAATGTAT
>JABSQE010000025.1 GCA_013214245.1 Hyphomicrobiaceae bacterium | reverse complement strand
GCACTACACGACGTTTTTACACGCATTGGTCTATCTGAAGTGTTCGCTTATATAGGACCTGATGATGAGCGCTCACAGGTTATAATGGAGCGGCTCAATCTCAGGAGAGATCCAAAACGAGACTTTTCTATTCCACATCGTACACTTGGTACCTGGAAAGGGCTTGTATGGGTAATAGCAGCAGAAGAATGGAAGAAGATTAATTCTAATTGAACTTAACCAAACTTTGGTCATGCAGACGACTCAAACGAAGTTGCTTTTTATAAAAATATATGACAAACGAATTACAAAGCAGACAAATCTATTTACACTTTATCAACAACATTGCAGCTAACCGAACTCCAATCATGCTTAAGCACATTAATATTAGCACCAGCGAAACTACTCTTATAGCTTTAAAATATACTCATTAAGCATCGATGATAATCTAAGATAAGAAGTATACTACAGAAGATCTCTAAGTACCTTTATGTTGATACTTAAACTAGCTTGCGTTTGTTATATATCAATAGCAAGTCAATTAAAAAAAAATTAGCCGTTATCTTAGCAACTTCTCTTTAAACTAAAAATCCACGATACGCGCCAATCTTCTAAGCATGCGACGTATATTATATGATCACAGTAGACTATACTTATATTATATCTAAATTTAAACGTAATGATTAACTCTTAATTGTAGAACAAAATGTCTAAATATAGAAAAGAGATATCAATTATTTCATCAATTTCTGAGCTGTCTAGAACTGTCGATGTCTGGTTTCTTGACATATGGGGTGTCATCCACAATGGAGTTGTACCATTTGAGAATTCAGTTTTAGCGTGCCAGTCTTTCCGCAAACGTGGCGGTTACATCTTATTACTAACTAACGCTCCACGTACAAGCGCTTCTGTAATTGCACAATTAGACCAAATTGGCGTACCACGCTCTGCTTACAATGCAATCGTTACTTCTGGAGATGTTACTAGAGGTGTATTAAAGTCATGGCTTCACAAATCTATTTATCATTTGGGTCCAATATATAATACTGAGGTTTTTCAGGGCCTTAAACTGACTTTTTCTACTCCTTTAACAGCCGACACCATTGTTTGCACGGGCTTGCTGAATGATGAAAAGGAAAGCCCTAACGATTATTTATCACTTCTTAATTCTTTTCAAAGTCGTAGCACTAGGATGTTATGCGTTAACCCTGATCTAAAGATAAAGCGCGGCAATAAAACTGTTTACTGTGCTGGCGCAATTGCGCAGATTTATGAAAATCTTGGAGGTGAAGTCATATATAGCGGTAAGCCTTATGCACCTATTTATGACTTTGCATTTAACAAAGTTAGCAACGATCTAAAAGAAAATATTTCGAAAGAGCGCATTCTAGCTATAGGAGATGGTGTGTTAACTGATATTAACGGCGCAGCAACGGTAGGTATTCAATCGGTTTTCATAGCATCAGGCATTCATATGGATCTTTCAAAGTCACTAGAAAAAAAAATACTAGCTAAACTGTTTTATGGATTTGGTAATGATCAACCGGTTGCAGCGATGTCCGCCCTAAAGTGGTGAGGTACCAAAGCAGAAGATATTTGCGAAATCTGGTTAAATTGTTAGAGACAAACGTCCTGAAATGTAGTTGCTATTTATATTTAACTTTTAATTGCTCACATAGCGCCTTATAATCAGGATGTTCATCGTAGTAAAAAGATTGTAAAAAAAATCCAAGATTTACTAAAAGTTGGTTAAAATAAAAGCTATTGAGTTATTTTATAGATCACCGATCGATTGTTTAAATACAGCATTTGTAACAGTCCACGTGTTATGAATGATTGCACTCTATTAATTAGTTGACTTATCCTAACCTTTACTTCAATCCTTTTGCTGCGCAAGGAATTAAAAAAAGTCTTGTTATAAATAAAACTTAGATAATACTAAACTTGATACATCAGAAAATTCTTCATCTCCACCTTAGAGGTATAAAATTACTTACATAGAAAATAAACACTACTATCATAAATAATTTTCAGGTTTATACATATAGATCACTTTTAGCTGCAATAAAAAAGTACAGGAACCATTCTAAATTTAAGACGATCTAAATAATAACATGTCAGCTAAAGGGGCTGAATTCTATAACAATGAGTCCAGTCAATGCCTATAATCAGAAGTTTAAGAACAATTCATATGTTAGGATATTAATTCTCGGTGGAACATGGGATGCTAATTGTTTGGCAAAAGAGCTTCATAAAGATAACCGTTTCCACATCATAACATCGCTAGCCGGTTACACCCAACATCCAGTCAAACCTGACGGTATTGTGCATGTTGGTGGATTCGGTGGCGTCCATGGTCTGAAGACCTTTCTAAGCAATCATAAAATTGATGTTATTGTTAATGCAACGCACCCTTTTTCGGAGCGAATATCTCAGAATGCTATTACTGCAGCCCATGAAGCACAGTGCTTATACTATCGCCTTTATCGGCCACCTTGGATGCCTACAAAAAATGACATATGGTTTGATGCCAAAAATGCTACTGACGCTGCTCGAAAACTTAGGCCTGATTCTGTTGTCTTTTTAACAGTTGGAAAGCAGCAGCTCGCACCTTTCATTGAACGGCAGGACGTGCACTATATTGTTCGAATGATTGAGATACCTGCAGACAGATTACCCGAAAAGATCACAGTAATAAGAGAACGCCCACCGTTTAGTACCCTTCACGAACGACAAATTCTAATTTCCTATCGTGTGGATACACTTGTGACTAAAAACTCTGGCGGTCAAATTGTTAATTCAAAACTCACTGCCGCACGAGAGTTAAGAATCCCGGTAATAATGATACGTCGTCCTTGCAATCAACAAAAAGAAACGGTTTCTTCCGTAAAAGAAATGGTTGCGCTATTAACTGTTCCTTCATAGAAGGGCAATTAATTTTTAAGATTTTCAATTCCATGGCGCACTCTTTTTTTCAAATAAAGCTTTTTAAAAGAAACTAGTTAAAGCACCTTTTTCACTGGTGAACTCAACAAACTTAATCCAGCTTTAGGAACCTATAGTCTCAAACCATCAAGGCCGCATGATAGGTTGGTACATCTACTTATTCTTTTAACAATATAGTCAGATCTTTGGATAAGACCTAACATCTCAAATTCATACCCAAATATAAAAGGCTCACAAATTTTTTTATGAGTCTGATAACCATTGAATATCACTGTCTAATAATATCATCTACTGGATAAAACTCCTTGCTAAGACTTTCTGCTACGGCCTCATTTGTGATGTAGCCTGCATGTACATTAAGGCCTGCACGTAGATTTGCATCATGTAATAATGCTTTACGCCATCCCTTATCAGCAATTTCCATTATATACGGTAATGTTGCGTTGTTTAAAGCTTTAGTTGAAGTACATGGTACCGCTCCAGGCATGTTAGCAACGCAATAATGAATGATACCGTCTACAATAAACGTTGGTTCATCATGGGTCGTGGGATGAGAAGTTTCAAAGCAGCCACCCTGATCTATTGCAACGTTAACAACAACAGAACCAGGTTTCATCTTTTTGATAACACCAGCTGAAACAAGCTTTGGTGCAGTAGAACCTGGCGTAAGAACACCGCCTATTACTAGGTCCGCCCTAACACAGTAATGCTCTATTGCATCAATCGTGGAAAACACAGTGTTCAACCTATTACCAAATTGCCGCCACAAATAGCGTAACACTTCAATATTATTATCGACTACCCAAACATCCGCCCCCATGCCTAACGCAACATCTATAGCGTGGGTACCGACAACGCCACCGCCTAGGACTACGACCTTGCCAACGTCAGCCCCGGGCACACCACCAAGCAGAATACCCAATCCTCCATTTGTTTTTTCTAAATAATGCGCACCAGCCTGTATCGACATTCTTCCAGCTACCTCCGACATTGGTGCCAATAGTGGCAAACCTCCGACACAAGAGGTTACAGTCTCATAGGCGATGCAAGTCGCACCGCTTCTTATAAGATCGTTAGCCTGCTCAGGATCCGGAGCAAGGTGAAGGTAGGTAAAGAGCACCTGCCCCTGCTGAAGCATTTTTCGCTCTAGGGGTAACGGTTCTTTTACTTTAATGATCATATCCGCGATTGCGAATACGTCTGAAGCTTTAGGTAGGATATTAGCACCAGCCGCCTGGTAGTGAACATCGATCATACCAACTCCCTCACCGGCACCCGTTTCCACGCTAACCGTGTGGCCATGAGAAACGAGCTCTCGAACGTTTGCTGGGATCAAACCAACACGGTACTCATGAGGCTTAATTTCTTTCGGAACTCCGATATGCATATTTCCCCAGTCCTCTTACAGAATACTCATTAATAGATCTATATCTCTTGCTATTAAGTGCAATGTCTACAAGTAAAACAAACAAGGGACTTGCGGCTAATCCGTCTAAATTATGGGCTGTAATAGCAATTAAATGCATACTGGACATGCTCTATGCAGTCTGCGACAATCACCAAATACCATTTCTTACGCTGAAGCTTTTCTTGTGGAAAGACATTAACACACGCTAATCCTCAATCAGTTTATTCATAAGATTTTTGACACGATTAGTCACATATCCCATCTGCTAATACACTTTTTTTGCCTGTATTATCCGCCAAAAAACCGTCAGCATCTGATTCTTAAGCAACTAAAAAACTTCAAAATCAATTATATCAACATATATTTACTAATTTTTTCGCCACCCTAACATGTGTTTCTAAAATGCTCCGATTTAGCTCTATGTTTAGAGTTGTGCCAGATTAGCCAAGTAGTATGAGATACATATACTACTGTGATCTTCATATTCTAGCCGACGCGTCAGATGAAACCTTTAAATCTTTTGAGCTTCGCAAATAACGCTCACACTGAACCAACAGCTTCGCAAAAAAACAAACTTTTTTTGAAGGCTTTAAAGCGATTTGTCGCTATGGACATCTTTAAACTCTCAGATGAAAAATTTACTTCATGGTTAGTTTAGTTTCATATTGATCGTCATTTTAATGATGCGTCATGGTTTTAAACAATCTCATAGCAAGAGAGTGAGGTGATTAGAGGTTCGTATTTATTCCTACCATCGAAAATCCCAAAATGTTCAACATAGATATGGAATAGAATTAAACAGCTAATCTTATTCTAGTATAGTCTTACGATACAGACAAGGTCGTAGAAACACCCTTATGTAACATAGCGTGAGTGTGTAGGGCAATAGCAGCTGCGTTTGACACATTCAGACTAGAAAATAAACCTTGAGTGTAAATGCTGGCAATAAATGTGCAAGCTTTTTTTGTTGATTCGCGCAGGCCATGCCCCTCTGCCCCGAGTACAATTGCTACTGGCCGACGTAATAATACACTTTCAATTCGTCGTGAGCCAGTGCCTTCTAACCCGATTATTTCTACCCCATTGTTTGCAAGCTTAGTAAGTTCTCTAGAGAGATTTTGCACTAATGCTACCGGGACATGTTCTAGAGCACCTGATGCTGATTTAGCTACCGCACCGAAAAGCGGTGGACTACGTCTACGAGTTGTAACGACACCCGCACAACCAAACACAGCACAGGAGCGTAATATCGCACCAAAATTATGTGGATCAGTAATATGATCTAACACGACTATAGGAACATTGTTAGTTTGAGCAGCTGTAATAAAATCTTGAAGCCTTGGCTCTATAAGAGCGCTGCATTCAACCATAGCTCCTTGGTGAACAATATCGTTGCCAAGACGTTGATCAAGATACTTTGGTTCAATTTGAACCAAGTTTAACTTCGACCAGTCTATCGCTTTAGACAGTCGGCTTTGCGCATTGCGGGTAAGATAAACTGCATACACATCACGATTCGAGTTTGATAAAACGGCTTGAACTGCATGGATACCATAAATTACGTTATGTCCTTTCATAACCTCAGGTTTATGCTTACGCTGACGTCTACCTGCTGCTGTAGAGTTCTTCATACCATATGCGTGACGCTGCTTTATATCTTCAAACACAGGAGATTTTGCCATAGAATTTGATTTCTTTTTTATGCCGTTTCATCCTAGCGGTTATAATCACAAACATAGTGCAAATATTATTGCGAGATCGTGAATTGATGATATCCCTATATCAATGGACTGGCTTTTTTTGGAACAGATAGGGAATAAGCTGCACATAGATTTAACTACTGATGATAATAATAAGTTAGTTGACATACGCAAGGGCTGTGCACTAAAGTAATATTAAATTTAGGCTATTGTATAAAAATTTACTAAATTAGTTTCTGGAGGGGTGCCCGAGTGGCTAAAGGGGACGGGCTGTAAACCCGTTGGCTATGCCTACGTTGGTTCGAATCCAACTCCCTCCACCATATTCTTAAATAAAAACAAAGGTTTAGTATATTCCTTTAGCTCAGTATATGCCTTGAGAAGTAATTATTACATACGTTTAATTATCGATAACGACTGATTTGGATATATTTTGTATATGGTACATCCTTCAACTTTGATTTCTTAATCCTGGCTTATTCATAACACTTGAGGCTTTACTTACGGGCAGCATTCAAAACGTTAAAGATTAAAGACTATGCAGCCGCAGTGTCTCACCAGTTTCTAGAATTTGGCTCAAAATATAGTTTTAATATTTTAATCTATAACCTAAAATTTACATGCCTTTAAAATCCATCTAATTTACTAGGGTTGAGAGGTTTATGATTAGTAGCTTTGAAACTTAACCTAAATGAATACTAATTAATGCAATCCGATCCTCTTAGTTAAAATCGTCAAGTACATTGCCTTTTTTTGATCTCAAAAACGTGCTCTTAACTGAAAAATAGATTTCTGCCTTAAAAACATAAAACCTGAAGATTTATCATTAAACGGTTGAAACTTTTATTAAGTCTACAGTTAAAACCTTTTAATTCAACTACTGTTTTTGTACTCTGCTATCCGGCTTTATTATACATTTCGAAATTTAGAATCTGATCCTACTCTAGAGGCTACCTACTAGGTGAGATAACATCTATATAATATATCACTAAATATCTGCTGTATACGCAGTTGTAATTCCTTACGTTGTAAAAAAGAGACATTTAATTCGAACTCTAGGAGCACAAGACGTTACTTGGATTAAGAATGAAGTTGGACATCGCAGTAGATCAACTCTAAATACTATTTTACTGAAGAAAGTATCTATATAATTTATCGTAAGACGTTGATTAGCTTGCAGAAGGTAAAGGCGAGATAAAACGTATCTGTGTCAATTGTTCTCCGCTATGCAAATTAAAAATACTGATTTTAGTCTGTCCATGAAGCCTAAATGTAACTATAGCACGTTCCCCATTTAGTGACACATTCTGAACCTGCGCACCTGTAGGAAGAACGAATTCAACAGAAGGAGACGTACGCGAATAAAGCTGACCAGCCTCCATAGACGTAGTTCCTGAAGCTAAATAAATGACGCGTCCTATAATGACAATTACGCAGAGAGCTATCATAGCCCCCATTACAGCGATAGCAGTTTTTAAAGCCTTTACACCTGAAGGAGACAATGGCCCATGATAGCCCTGAGCCTGATCAGTCCCATCAAGAACTGTATCTATTTGTTTTATATGATTTGGCATACTTAAATTATTCTCGCGTTGGCACGTTTTTAGATATCATGTACGTGAAGCTACTAAGACATACTTAATCTAGTATTATTGAGCTATTAAATTGTACAAAACTTCTAATATTACATACTAGCCATAATTTCAAAACAAGCATGGCTATCTCTAGTCTTTTAGAAATTACTTTGTGTTACAATTCAATTATAAAATTCATGTCATATGATCTTCCAATCGTGTTAACAGCCAATTACAAATCATATCTTCACCTCACAGATTTATAAATTTAAAATGTAGTAGATACTATCTACCCACTAGCTGATAACAGTTGCAACATGTTTAACTAACTAAATACCCCAATACAGATATCCATAATTTATCAGATTAAGGTGATACTATTAAAAGTTGATAAATAATATGTGCAGCTGTTATTTTAGACTAAGCGAATGTAACTATTAAATACGAAATAAAAATGTTTGCAAAGCAAACTACGAGTTATCCAGTTAGCGAAAATACTACAGAACCCTCAAACTAAAGAAAATTATAAAAGCTTATGATATTCCAAAACGCCCTGGCGTTCTACTTCTTCAGGTCTGTAATCCTTGCAAAACAAGCCTATTCAAGCGCTGAGCATATGCTGTAGGATCAGCAGGTATTTCACCATCTAATATCTGAGCCTGTTCAAAAAGAAAGTAAGCAAGGTCTTCTGCGACGGCTTCTTTGCCTAATGCTCTTGCATCAGCAATTGCATGCACTATATCATGCGTCATATTAAGCTCTAATATTGGAGCCGTTGAGGGAGATTGATCACTAGAAGCAAGAATTTTTTCAAGACGTCGGTCAGGGGCAGTATGGCTTGCGATTAGACACACAGGACTATTAATCAGACGCTTCGACACACGAACATCGGAAACGCGATCCCCAAGAAAGTTCTTGACCGCTGCAATAACAACAGCATCGTCAACATCATTTGAGCGATCTTCTTTTTCTTCTTTTTCATTCAGCATTGGTACCAGGTCAAAATTGATATCACCATGACTTAGTGATTTAAATGGTTTACCTTCGTAGTCTGCCTGAATTGTTGTCCAAAATGCGTCGACATGGTCCGTGAAAAACAAAACTTCAATGCCGCGAGCTCTAGCGGCTTCCAGAACTGGATTTGATCTAAGATTATCAATATTATTACCAACAAGATAGTAAATCTCTGTCTGATTTGGCCTCATATCCTCTAGATATTGCTTTAGAGAACGAATATTGTCTGGCTTTGTAGACACAAATCTTGAAAGCTTTAATATTCGTTCGCGACGCTCATGGTCCTCGTAGATACCCTCTTTAATTACCGGCCCAAATGAGTCCCAAACTTTATTAAATGTATCCGGTGTTTCCTCTGCAAGTCTCTCAAGTTCACTTAAAACTCGTCCGGCTAACGTACTGCGAATAGCAGCAACATTTAAATTTTTTTGTAGCATTTCCCTAGAGATATTAAGCGGAAGATCTTCACTGTCAACCACACCACTTACAAAACGCAAATAAGGAGGCAGCAACTCAGCATCACTAGTAATGTAAACGCGACGTACGTAAAGTTTAACGTGGCCTTTTCTGTCCTGATTAAAAAGATTAAAAGGACGTTGCGTTGGGACAAATAGAAGGACCGCAAAAAGTTGGCGCCCTTCGGCTTTAAAGTGAATTGTTAAAGCGGGCTTATCTATAGCGTGCGTAATAGCACGATACGCCTCTTCGTAATCGTTATTTTTCAATTCGGATCTTGGACGCTGCCATATTGCACTTGCCGAATTAATTTGCTGACACTCACCCTCTTTATCAACTAACTTTATTGGAAATTGAACATGGTCTGAATACAGTTGCACTATTCGCTTTACTGTATCTGTCTCGGCATACTTCTTGGCATCCGGTTTAAGAAAAAGAGTGATTTCAGTGCCACGGGTAACACTTCTGGCCTTTTCTTCATCTGCGGGGACAATTTTAAATCCGGTATCACCTGTTGACGTCCACATCCAGGCTGTAGAATTACCCGCTCTCCGACTTATAACATTGATTCGATCAGCCACCATAAAGGCTGAATAAAACCCAACACCAAATTGGCCAATTAGTCCATTGCCATCTTTTACTTCTTGCAGTTGATCGATAAAAGCCTTTGTCCCAGAGTGCGCAATCGTACCAAGATTTTCAACAAGTTCGTCATGGGACATACCAATACCAGTATCCGAAATCATGAGCGTGCTAGAGCTGTGATTAGGTGTAACGCGGATGCAAGGCAATCCAGTCTCCCCTAGAAGTTCTGGAGCTGATATGGCTTCATAGCGAAGCTTGTCACAGGCATCTGAGGCATTAGATAACAGTTCTCGTAAAAAAATTTCTGTCTCGGAATAAACAGAATTGATCATGAGCTTGAGAAGCTGAGAAACCTCAGCCTGGAAAGGGCGTTCACTAGAGGTAGACTTAATTGTTTCATTCATTGTCAAAGTTTCCGATCAAAAGCCTAAGATTTTTGAGATGGGTGTAATGTATCAGAATCTTATTAATTCTTTATGGTTTAAAATTTTAATTTCAAAAATACTTAACACTATTAATGTGTTGCTTAGATGTTAATTTAAGAGAAAATTAGACACTCAACAGTTAATTTATATAAAAATTTTCCGGCTACTGCTACGATTTTTCGATGTAAGGTATGGAAACAATTTTTCAAATCATACTATCAATCATCGACACAGTAAGAATACGAACAAACGTATATTATGTCATAATCACAATTATAAGGAAAAATCTGTGTTATGGCGGTTTACTAGTTTAGAGTGCAGGTATACTATAACTTTTGTGTACGGCAATCCCTCATTTTAAGGGAAGTCATTGAAAATCTCAAACGCTGCACGGACCTCTGTCATATAGTAGAGTTTTGGAACAACAAACTTTTATTAACAGGCATGTAACTGTTACCACGGAATTAAAGTAATTTAGTTAGGGCTAAAGTAACTATTATTGCCTTTAAATAGTAGTATATTACTGAGAATTACATAATAGTAGGATTTGCAATTGAATATCCCGATCACAAAAGCGAAGGTGCATAGATTATTTGCGTTAATCCTAAATACTTAATCGTCAGATTAATCGCCAATTGACAGTTGATATTTTTAGATATTCCATTTTGCAACTCCCACTAAAATTCATCAGAACTTAATCAACTTCAGGGCCGGAACAACACTTAAATTATTATACAATGTTATTCCAGCAAATACATAGTTAAATCAAACCACTGAAGGCAAACTTTAAGCAATTATAGCAGACGGTACGTGAAGCATGCAGCTCTTATGGCAGACAAGTGAACAAGCTTCGCATCCGATGCAGCCCAGTGCATTGGCGAGAGCCATAACCATCATCTAGGTCATCATCCAAATATAAATCGCTCTCACCGCGCTCTACGTAACTACCCTATATCTCAGAAAGAGCCGCAGTTGGAATTCCGATGTTCTTTGGTAAAGACCTCTCACATGTTGCAGCTAAACCCTCGACAACACTATCCTCAGCACCCATAATTGTGGAAACCTGATCCATTGCCATTGTCTGCAATGGAATTAATTCACTAGAGTGTCAAACAAAAAAACTTACCAAAAGCTGTACAACATTGACATAGCTTTGTAAAACTCCAAAAATACAAAGGCTGCTCCAATAGTCTAGCTCGACTTAAGCGGATTGACCGAGAGCACTTTGTTACGTTTTACCACTTTTGTAAAAGCACCACTACAAGCAAAATCTTATTCCTAATTGATGCCAAGAAATAGCACTCGCACCTTATGGGCGGTGTACATATTAAGACTGGCTGCAATTAGCAGATCAGCTTTTTGTTGAGCAATGGTATCTAGCAAAGTACGAGGATTACAGTCTTCAAACATTTTAGCATTCTCGCCTAACTACTCACTAATACGCTTTTTGTCTTCTTCTGAGATTTTTTAGTGCCGGTTACAACCACATCCATAACTAGGTCTTGCTACGCTGCGATCATCGACCTTAATTTTACCCTGCAAGTACAAAAGTGTACGTTTATTATTAAGTTTAGATCGCCAAGGTTCATAGGCTTTAGCAAGCTTTTTCTGCTCTCGAGCGATCAAACTTCCATTCGAAAGCTAAGATCAACATAAACAATAATTGAAGAAAAAATGCGAAGCATAGCCGAGACATCGTTTATGTCCGCAAGCTGATTCGTCTTATAACACAGCAATGTCACTCGACTTCATAGCAAATCTCCTAACAGGATGCTCTATATAATATTAATTTAACATGTGGCGTGTCAAAAATTAAACAATTGATTTCATTGAATAAATTCTTTCTTTAACTTGTCGGAAAACATACAATAAACGTCTAGCCCTAACTACGTGCGAGGCAACAGCAGAAGTTACTTCTTATAACTTTGATTTGCTCTATTCAGAAATATTCAACCCATAAGTTTGGCAACGAAAATCTCGTGACATCTACCTAAAATATTACAGAAATTAAGGAGATATAAAAATACTAACTAGTTTAGATAAAGACTGAACATACCAGAAAAAGTTGAGAGTTTTTTCTGAACATTATACCAGCAGTTGTATCAGCACCCTCCTTGCTATAACCGAAAAAAATAGCATTATATTATCATGGTGATGAAAGAAAATTAACTACCCTAACGTCCAACCCGCTTGCTGATGAACTCCCATCGGTTATAGAACAAATCCCAGTCGACAATAGAGCTATCTCAAACTGAGCTTGCAGATAAGAACCGTTTACAAGATGTTCGTCGCTATGAAGTTGAGCTAAAAGATTTACGTTTCTTACATAACTATGATAAAACTTAAACTGCAACGGAATGTATTAAGCTGATATCAAATAGCTTCTGGATCATCCAAAAGTATTATATGTAGCATTAATTCTTTTATCCTCACAATGACCGACCGGGACTGACAACACCGACCTGAAGCTATCGGTTTAAAGAAGTAATGAGAAGCCCTACTAAACAGCATTAGCATCGTTAACAAAACGCTGTTTTCAGGCTTGCAAAAAAAACTAACAGCAATTAACTTGATTTCTATTGAGTGCTGCTTATTAGACCGGTATAAACTTGCAGGATACTATATGATCAGAAAAAAGCTATCCAAGAATTAGAGTTGCAAGCCACACGAAATGAGCAAGCCGGGTTATTCCCAAAGTGTACTGCAGCCTCTAGGCAAAAGTAACTGTTTAAGCTTAACAAAACTTACAACCGCTTTTCCCATAGCGCGGCAATCAACACAGCTCGTAGGGCAAGCTTTTGTTGCAACGTTGTTTAAGTCTTTTTTTACTTCCTAGACTATAACATTCAAAGAACTCACTAGAAAGATTTTCGACAACTAACCAGTAACCTCTTAACTTCTAATGTTGCAATCCAAACAACCAAAAGGAAGTATTGAGAACCATATTAGAAACAACGATGCAGCAAATAAAGTAACCTACGATGATTAGCAAATATATTCTTTACTCATCAGAAGGAACTATACAACCATCCTCCATGCACGCACTGATGCATTGCGGAGTATCGTGATCTGGCTCGCATTCTGTACAAATATCTGACTTGATGAAAAACACACCTTTTTTCGGTATTATAGCGGAAGTTGGACAAACAGACACGCAATCTCCGCATGAAGTGCAGATGTCTGAACTAATTTGCATTGCCATTACATATTCCTCTTTTTAATTCTGTAGGAACAAGTAGAATAAACTTTACTTTTCCTACAGGATATTTCTGTATTTACTTAAAACAATCAAGGGGATTCAGGTGATCTACCAGATCAGCAACGCTTGAAGCGCATAGTTGTAGGAAACTCGGGTGGAGGAGACATAGGATCGATGTAATATTTAGACCCATCCGACAATTCTACTGTACCACCCCAAGTATCACTGTCATCCCGTTCAACCGAAACGATGGTTTCCTCAAGATCTTTCTTTGCTACATAGAAGGATATTTTTCCATCACTTCCCTTGCGCAACATCACGCTTGGCATAAACAACTCCCAGGATACAAATTTTATCCACCTGAGTGATTTCTAACGGCAAAAGTGCGCAGAATCAACCAGGTGGATCGACGCTATCTAACGGACTAGATCATAGTTGTAGTCGGTTGTACCCATACCACGAGTATCTTCATCAAGGCGCTCAAGTATTGTATTAACCAAAGTTGTCAAGATTTGCATAGCACCTTCATAACCATAGGTTGTTTGACGATGCAGATGGTGACGATCAAATATTGGGAAGCCAATACGGATTAATGGGACCTCAAACTCCTTACCTTTGTAAAGAGTGTCACGCTGAATAAACTTGCCGTAGGAGTTGCCGATCATAAAGTCAGGTTTATCTGCAAAAACTAGCGAACGGAAGTGCCACAAGTCCTTACCGATATGTACTTCAGCACCAGATCCATATGGGCTCTCTGCAAGAATTGCTTGAATAGCTTTCTTCCAGCGCTTATTAGCGTGATTGCAAAGAATATGTGTAGGTTCTGCACCAAGTTCCATAAGAAACTTGACCATTCCAATT
>JABSQE010000024.1 GCA_013214245.1 Hyphomicrobiaceae bacterium | reverse complement strand
GGGCATCATACCACCCGGGCGCAATTTATCTTCAAAAAATATACGTCCAGGTGATATGGTAATTGTCAATGGTGTTTTAGGCAATCATGGAGCTACTATCCTCGCGGCACGCGGTGAGTTAGCGCTTTCTACCAATCTAATAAGTGATTGCGCCAGTCTAGGTCATCTCATGGATGCGGTACTGAACACAGGATGTGACATCCGTACTGCACGGGACCTCACTCGCGGAGGACTAGCGAGTGCACTAAACGAGATAGCTCAAGACGCAGACTTAGGAATTGAGATAGATGAACAGTCTTTACCATTAAACCCCGAGGTATCAGGAATCTGTGAAATACTAGGCTTAGATCCGTTATACCTGGCAAATGAAGGAAGGTTAGTGATTTTTGTTGCAAAAGATCAAGCTCCAACAGTTCTCGAAGCTATGCGTTCAGTAAAAGTCGGTCAAGGATCTTGTATAATTGGAAAAGTTGTATCGCAACATCCAAGCATCGTCACAATGAAGACTTTATTAGGAGGCAGTCGAACGGTAGATATGCTAACGGGAAATCAACTGCCTCGTATATGCTAGATCAACAAACCAGCTCTCCCTCTAAATCACTTGATGCGTGAGAAGAATCGAATCCTAACAGAGCTCTTTTTGTATGCTGAACGCTGTAAGTTATAATTTTTTGCTAACTGTAAACCATAAAGGGAGAGCCTGGACGATAACCTTCTATCTAGTACACTTTCTCCTAGAGCAAGTCTCCTAACTTTTTTTTCACTAACAAGTATAAGAAATATGCCAACTAAACATTATGCGCATGAATCTCTCACAAATAGCCGTAGTACTTAAAAGTGTTGGACATATTATAACCTTACAATAGTTATGACATAACTAATTTATTCAATTGCATAGTGCCAAATAATGATTTTAAGTAAGCCTAAACGCTAGTGTATATTCTACAAGTTTCTCTATCTGCTACGTCCACCCTTCGATTTAGCATTTACAAGCTTGTTAGGTAGCAAGCCTTCACGCTGAGCACGCTTACGCGCTAATTTTCTAGCACGACGTATCGCTTCTGCTTTTTCTCTTGCCTTCTTCTCAGAAGGCTTTTCATAATAATTTCGTAATTTCATTTCACGAAATATACCCTCACGCTGCATTTTTTTCTTGAGCGCTTTCAGAGCTTGATCGACATTATTGTCGCGAACGAGAACTTGCACGCGTTCGATATCCTAACTTTTTTGGGTTTTCAGAGTAGTCTAACCAAGCAGCGAGCTAATAGTAGACCACGGGCTATATATTACTATTAACGCATAACAGACTTCTGACCAAGTGTCTATGATCATGTGAATGGGAGGGTTTAATTGTTACAAAAAATAGACTAAAATGACACTTCCTATATAGAGTGTTTACTTAGAAGCAAAGTCAAAATTGTGTTTCCAATACTATTTAGTCTTTAATTGTCCTCTTTTTATCACAACACTAATTTTCTAGTAGGCAAGCACCTTATTTAGTTTATTCTTTTTACAAATCGTCTTGTCAACAAGCCAAAGCGTGCCAAACTTTAAAAGTAATACCATAACAATCAGCCTGAAAAAATGTTTAGACTATAGATGTTAAGTAAATTATAAAAATTAATTCAAGCTCTCACTCTGAAAATTTAGTCATAACAATGCAAAACAACATAATTGCTATCCTCTCTTTTTCATTTTATGATTAAATGTGATATTAATGAGCGATACCACATCGAACATTCTCTGATGATCATCATGAACGTTATTGCACTGATTTTACTCCACTTAACAGAGCCAAAAAATTTAGTGTGAGCCTTAAATTTCTTAAGTTTTAAAGTAAACAAAATTAGCTGTTATAAATAATTTGTGACTATCAAGCTTAGTGATTTCCAGATTACATATTTAGCATGACAATCTTAAACAGTATAAAATTGTCGGTGCAATGGATACTTCGATATCTTAATCTCTATTTAAAAGGCCTTTAATTCTGTACTGCAAATATGTGACATATAGAGTTTGGGAGCATGTCGCAATAGTAAGATCTGGTATATAGTAACTTATTCTTGAGATTAGAAGCTTATGAAAGTCGGCGGCACTAATTACGAAAAAAAGAAGTATTTTCTGTTTTGAAAATAATTATAGTATAAATTTACTATAATTCATATTAGATGTTAGATTTTAGTAAACTTTCTGGTCTATTGAAAATAAAATAAATTCATAACTAAAATTTCTTTAGATACTAGTCAATAAATAATTAGGGATAATGGTTTAACAGATATACAATTTTTCTTATCTTTTGACAGGTAACAACACAGTAATTTAGGGAAAACACTTTAAAACTTTGTCGCAGCTCCAAAGCGAAATTCTTGCTTGTCATCGTACTTTTCGCTACTAATTGGAACGGCATAGTCAAACCGAAGAGGACCAAGTGGAGAATTCCATAAGACAGAAGCCCCAATAGAAACTCGAATACCATCATCACCTAAAATAGTACAATTAGCGCTGAGGCAGGAATTCTCAGCTCGATCGCTCACTCCAAACAAAGAGCCCGCATCCGCAAAAACTGCTCCTGACATACCCACCGCCTCATAAACGTAAGGTAGTGGAAAACGCACCTCAGCAGTAGCTCCCCAAAAAGTTTTGCCACCTAGGGCATCACCTGAATTGGCATCTCTAGGTCCAAGACCCGCCTTATCGAAACCACGAACAAGCTCTCCTCCTTTATAGAATAAATCTAAAAGTCGAACACCGCTATCTC
>JABSQE010000023.1 GCA_013214245.1 Hyphomicrobiaceae bacterium | reverse complement strand
CATGAAGCTATTCCCGCAATAGATATTTCTAATCCCATGGTGCTTAGATTCCGAACCTTTTCTAAGGCCTACGGTCTCGCTGGTGCACGCATAGGCTATTGCATAGCAGAGGCTAGCGTAATCTCAAAATTCGATAGTGTTCGCAATCACTACGGCATTAATCGCCTTGCGCAGATCGCAGCTGTTGCGGCTATAAATGATCAGGACCATCTGAAAGCTATAGTTGATAAGATTGCTATTTCGCGTGCCCGGATTGCAGATATTTCACACGCAAATGGACTCATCCCAATAGATTCTGGGACGAATTTCGTTGCGGTAGATCTTCTACACGATGGCTTATTCGCGCAAAAAGTTATTAGAGGATTACTAGCATTTGGCGTTTTTGTACGCATGCCTAGTGTTGCTCCATTAAACCGGTGCATCCGTATTAGTGCTGGTACGCAAGATGATCTGGATTTACTGGAAGTGACATTGCCTAAAGTTCTATCTGCTGCTTTTTAGGAGATTAATAACGTTGCGATCAATAGTTGTGATAGAAAAATATGTATGATCTGCTTTTCCGTTGTAAGTAGTATTAGAGTGGTACTTTTATATTGGTGGAATTTATTTTTCCATTATATATTTGTTTATCTAATTGTAAGCGCACTATCAAGCATAATAGGTAAGGAGAAATAGAATGGAGGATGCGATAAGACGATTGTTATTCTAATAAAAGAAATACTATATTCATCCTTGAAAATTTACTATTAAATACCGTCTAATCGATGTTCTCAAATAGAACAATTATGCTAGACCTAATCTAGTAAAAACAACTTTCTTATTTATGAAATCCTATTATTCATGGTATTAGTAAAAAACCGTGCTCTAAAAAAGTATGAATTGTCCATTATACTCTCCTTATGTAGTAAATATTATTTTACTTGGACGCGCTTGGATTTATTAACATAACTTGAATAGTTGGATTAAAACATGATACTACAATAAAGGTAAGAAGTAGGCAAATTATAATTTTAGATTTGATTTTTCTCTTGGAGTATCAACTGAACTGGGCGAAATGAGCGTCTATGTGCGTCGCAGATACCATGTCGGCGCAAAGCTTCAAGGTGAGCATTTGTGCAGTATCCTTTGTGCCGTTCAAATCCATACTGTGGAAATATCTTTGCTAGTTCACACATTAGTTTATCACGGGTAACTTTTGCTACAATAGAGGCTGACGCGATCGAAACACATCGTGCGTCTCCGCGGATAATAGTCTGTGATTTCCAAGGTAGCTTGGGTGCGCGATTGCCATCTATTAAGACATATGACGGTGTTAAGCTTAAATTGTTCACAGCCTCCTGCATGGCCCATAGGGTTGCGTTAAGAATATTACTAGAATCTATGAGATGGCGATCCGCTAAGCCTATGCCAAAACGAAGTTTTGTTACAATTTTATTGTACAATAGTTCACGCTTCGTTGAGCTCAGGCGCTTCGAATCCGAGATATTAGCCAGTACATCTTGAAGTCCATATTTGATATCTTTTTCACTGTAAGCCACCGCCGCTGCTACAACAGGCCCTGCCAAAGGTCCCCGACCAGCTTCATCTACGCCAACTATTGGTCCGCCGTAGCAAGAAAGACTTTTAAGCTCAATCTCAAGTGTTGGATTTGACTTGTTTATGTTTTTTGTAGCCACATTTAGCCTAATCTGGAAAATCTATTTATAATGTTTATGTAACAAATTCTCGAAGTGAAGTTTCCGTAAGCGTATTGTGCGATAAAGACGATAAAAGTTCAACATTTAAGACAATCACAATAGAAATTTTGGAAAAGTCCTTTTCCCAGCGTGCACAGCAAATTTAACGAAGCATACTCGCCAAAACATATAATGCTCTCACGAGTATGCAAATTATCTATTACCATTTAGCTTTTCACTAGGTATTTATTCAACACTACAAAAGCCTTAGTAAGCTATTGACAACAGTGAAAATCTAGTTGCTGTTAGTTGATGTCTTGGATATTCCAGCCCTAGACGTATAAATCGATCAATAGACAGATTAAACAAGCATATTATCTCAATTTTTTGTATACTCATGCAACCTGTTTCAAACTATATCTGAGGCTAGTAAAATTTTCACATTTCTTGTACATATATACTTGCAAAATTTAGATCGGACAGCCTGGGCTACAACATTGTAGTTAATTACAAATAGCAAAGAATGTGTGCACTTTACGTTTTTCTCATATATTGTGCTACACCAAATAATTATTGCTCCACGATCAATTACTACAATTAAAACTTAATATATAAAATATCAGTTTTTTTATTATGTTATCTATAATTATACCCACTCTAAACGCTAATACAACTTTAGTATCAACGCTTTCATCTCTTGTGCCGGGGCTAATAAGTGGGATAATTAGCGAGGTTATTCTTGTTGACGGAGGATCGACTGATAAGACCATAGAAATAGCAGAATTAGCAGGATTGACAGTTATTCATTCAAAATGTGGTCGGGGAGTGCAGCTTAGAATTGGAGCAGAAACTGCTAAAAAAGGTGAATGGTTATTATTCTTGCACGCTGATACTGTGTTGGCTCCCGGCTGGGATGAGGAAGTTACCTCGTTAATTGAAGACATAAAAACTAAGAAATGCGCGGAGTTAGCTGCAGCCTTTCGTTTTGAGCTAGACGATACGGGGGTTATGCCGTGGCTCGTAGAGTTGGGTGTAGCTTGGCGCTGTTGCTTGTTTCACATGCCATACGGTGATCAAGGATTGCTAATATCGCGCCAATTATACGATAGTGTAGGAGGATATCGCGCTATACCTCTTCTTGAAGACGTTGATTTAATTCGTCGTATTGGCTATTCACGCATTTTAATGCTTAAAACCAGTGCTATCACGAGTGCAACACGCTATAAACGTGAAGGATATATATGGCGCGTTCTGCGCAATAGATTTTGCTTGTTGCTCTATTGTTGTCGAATCCCAATAAAATACATCGTACAGCTGTATAGCTGAGGGCTGTATTATGTTCAGAAACTAACAAGCGAGATAAGGACGATCCTTGGTGATACGATGGCTTGTCATTATAGTAAAGCAGCCTGTTGCTGGGCGTGTGAAAACACGGCTTGCGGCAGGGGTAGGCGTAACTCGGGCTACTGCATTCTATCGCAACTCTTCGCGGGCTGTAATTGCCCGACTGAGTCATGATAAACGTTGGTCGACGACATTATCAGTGGCACCGGATACCACTCTGCAGCGTCCACCATGGCCGTGTAATTTAAGACAGATGCCTCAGGGGCATGGCGATCTTGGCGATCGCATGGAGCGTGCGTTCAAGACATTACCACCTGGACCTGCTATCTTGATAGGTAGTGACATTCCAGGTATTAGGCCAGCACATATTGCTGAAGGATTTAGAATTCTTGGATCTCATGATGTTATTTTTGGTCCAGCAGATGATGGTGGCTTTTGGTTAGTAGGTATGGCTCGGAGAAGACCGGTACTAAATCCATTTAAAGGTGTAACCTGGTCCAGTGAACATACACTTACAGACAATTTGAGAGTGCTTTCTGGTTATCGTATAGGATTAGTCAGCAATCTGAACGATATTGACACCGCCGTAGCTTTTAGCACGGTAGAGGATTGGGCTGGTCGTTGGGTATTACCTGTCGATGCTAGATGAGTTAGTGCGAATATGATACAAAATCTATTAAAGACCTAAGAAGTCCATGAAACGCTAAATCATATACTTTTTCATGGGGCTGAACGATTTATTCAGCCCAGCTATTAGAGTTTAATAGCTTATATTAGAAGCAAAACTCTGGCGCGTTGTTCATGTAACAGTAACTACGACAACGACGAGGACGCGGGGCATTAAAGTCTATACAACGATTACGACAAATACGACGCCAGCGTTTGCATCTATTACGCTTATTCGCATTAACTCGAACGCAACTACTACCAACATGGAAATGGCGAAAGCCCGATATGTTACCTATTCTTGGAGAGCGATGACAGCCATGAACTAGTTGGATTAGACCCGATGTTTGCACTATAGTATGTTCTTTAGTATATAATGCATCAACAACTGGTTTTGCATGAGCATAGTCTAAGACAACTATAAATATCATAAAGATAGAAACTTGTATTATCTTGGTAATACGTTTAATTGGCATGACCTGATCTCCTTTCCTGTAAAGCACATGCTAAGCGATTTATCCCTAATAAAATTAAGAAGCTGGTTTTAATATCGAATAATAAACATTTAGTGAGTTCTTTATAAGTTTGTTCATACTAGAGCTAAATATGAAATTGGTGAGTATTGAATAGTAGGTTCAAGGGAAAAGCCGGTCTTTGCTCCAAACTTTACTTTCTTTTGCTCGTCTGTAAACGACCCTATCGTGCAGTCGAAATGCGCGATCTTGCCAGAATTCTATTTCAAGCGGTAGAAGTCGGAAACCGAACCAATAAGAGGGTCGTGGAATATCACCAATATTAAATTTGGCTGTGTAGGCTGCGACTGCCATTTCAAGCTCATAGCGACCCTGCATTGGACGTGATTGTTGGGAAGCCCATGCACCAATGCGACTGCCGCGCGGTCGTGTATTGAAATAAGCGTTAGCCTCTTCTTTAGAAACTGGTTTTACCGCACCTCGAATGCGGACTTGCCGGCGTAATGATTTCCAATGGAATAAAAGTGCCGCGTGCATATTAGCTTCTAACTCTTTGCCTTTAGCGCTTTCGCAATTAGTAAAGAAAATAAATCCACGTTCGCATTTTATTTCGGATCCATCGACACCTTTTAATAAGACCATACGCACATTCGGCATGCCGTTAATATCGACAGTTGCAAGTGCCATAGCATTTGGATCGTTCAGTTCGTTTGCTTCAGCATCAGACATCCAATGATCAAATAATTCGAATGGTTCTGAGGCTGAAAAAAAACAATCATCCGATTGTTTAACCTGGTTGTCTGTGTCTTCGTACTTTTTATCCGTAATCATGTGTTATGTTCCCCATAAAGACTAAATAAGACATCTGATAAGAGTACTTTGATGTTCTTGAATGAATTCCAGAATGTTAAGACGCAATAACTTCAGCCGCTCCAGTAAGAGTTAATGTCCGGAGACTGCACTGTTACAATCACGCCCATAAAATGCTATGCAAACCGCACTTTTTCTCAGTTATTACTTATGATGTAGTCTAGGTCATAACTTTGTCCTGTCACCTCTAATCGACCTAACCTTTTAATTATTAAATAGTTTTGTTAGATATTTAATATATAGCCTAAACGATTTTATTCCACCGATGGAATGAATCTGTAAACTATCAATTAATGTCCATATAATGACAGTGTTAGAAAAGACATTACCAGCATCCGAGTAGCACTAAGATAGGATAACTCAATCAGTTTACCATGTTGATAAATATACTATGGTAGATACCATGCAGGCTCAATTATGTAGAACATACCTTTTAGGTTTGCTGTATATCAATAACTATAACTATTTTGGTAATTATAACTTATGAGCAATAGGGTAACTTATGTGGCCAGCGACAAAGCGTCTAGTTTATTGTGTACAGCTACCTGTGGATTTACGTTTGAGTTTAGCTATGACTACAAGTAGCTTAATATGCTTTAACTGCTGATTAACTAACTCGTTATATGAACAGTCCGAGAGTTGTTAATTTTGACGCATATTTTCCGAAATTGCCCAATGCTAGTTGGATCATAAACGACGTTTGTATAGGGTATTGTGAGGCACGATCAAAATAAGGAACTAAAACTGATGTCAACCGATAACGATCAATGTGGCATCCCGGTTGGTGAACTTATGGCTGGTAAACATGGTTTGATCATGGGAGTAGCGAATAATCGTTCCATAGCCTGGGGTATAGCTAAAGCTTTGGCCGCACATGGCGCAACCCTAGCACTGACTTATCAGGGAGAAGCCCTAAAGAAGCGAGTAGCACCACTAGCTAATGAATTAGGTTCGGACCTGGTGTTACCATGTGATGTTACGGATGCAACCTCTATGGACTCTACATTTGCAAGACTTAAGGATTGCTGGGGCAAACTGGACTTTTTAGTTCACGCTATTGCCTTTTCAAATAAAAATGAACTTGACGGCCGTTATGTGGACACAAGCGAGGCTAATTTTACACAGACGATGTTAATTTCATGCTATTCCTTAACTGCCCTAGTCAAGCGAGCCGAGCCATTAATGACTAACGGAGGTTCCATTGTAACGCTGACATATTATGGCGCTGAAAAAGTGATGCCACACTACAATGTGATGGGTGTTGCCAAGGCTGCTCTTGAGGCTAGCGTACGATATCTTGCTTCAGATCTCGGTAAAAACAACGTACGAGTAAATGCAATCTCAGCTGGTCCCATAAAAACACTTGCTGCGTCTGGAATTTCAGACTTTCGATATATTTTAAGATGGAACGAGTATAATTCAGCTTTACGTCGCACAGTGACTATCAATGACGTTGGGAGTGCTGGCTTGTATCTTGTTTCAGATTTGAGCCGTGGTGTTAGCGGTGAAATTCATCACGTCGATTGCGGTTATCACGTCCAAGGAATGAAGAATGAAGAAGCACCAGATATCATGGTTGCAAAAGGTGATTGAAATATTCATGGCATACCATCTTGCATATTCTTCTACCATCATTTCAAGAACATATCATAAAACAAACAACTACAAGAATTTGATCACACTTAAACAATAGTGAGTAGGTCATGTAGTTAAAATTATTAGACATGCTTTATAATATTCCTGCGGGCTACAATCACAAAGTCAAAATGTATTATCTAGCGTTCATGCAAAAAGCTTATTGCGCCCGAGATGCTTTAACCACATGCTAAGTAGTTCAGTCTTCTCATGACTGTCTATAGCAGATTTAAGCTCGGTGAATGGGTTGTCTGTGCCCATTTTGTGTATTTTATTAAACGATGTTTGAGTAGTATCCTTTTCAGCACGCATATGTAGTAATTTTAACTTTTTTTATATTAATGTAAGTTGAAATGTAATATACGATTAAAACCTTAAGTCGGACGTTGATCGCGAGACTTAAAAGTCAAAATTTTTGCTAATTGTTTGTAACAAAATGTGTTTCTGTGCATGATCAATGTACATAGACTAATTTTGGATACTATCTCTTCATATCAGTATACATAATAAGTTTGAGGGTGCAGTCTTGTGGTTTTCTGAGATATTTTTCCATAAGTCGCGCGCAGTTCTGTTATCGGTTAACACATTTTACTAGTAATCTTGATTTTTTGATTAAACATTAGCATCATGTGCTATTTAACTTTTAATACTTGTTATGTGCTCAAAGTTATATTGTAAAGCTCTAGCACAGTTTTATTGTTTTTATACTAAACTAGCGTTTAGCTAGATGGTAATCTGCATTCCTAGTAACTACCTTTTCAATAGATTTTGTCATAGTTTATTTATACCTCACTTGCATCAATGTATTAGGTACGTCCAAAGGATGCTTAGAATATTTTAAAAAAACAAATACAAAGCTTCATTTATCACTTGAATGCAATAAGTAAGCATACTTTTAAAAATGAATTGATAGCATATTTGAGCTTTACAGTGTTTAGTACTCTCATAATTTTCCAATTACAGAGTATTTGTGCGTTCTAGAAAAACTTACAGCTGCCTAATTAATAGAACACTCTGTTCCTTTTATATTGAACTGTTACACCTGAATTATCCTATTATCGACAACCAATTAGAGAACGCGAGGGATTTCAAGGTTAACAATAATATTTGGAATGAAGCGCAACATAACTTCAAGCAAATTTAAAGGTGTAGAACCTTGAAGTCCATTTATACACCTAAATGTTCAGATGCAGAAGTACCGGTTATAAATTATTATGTCAGTGGTGTGTAGTGCTTGCTATCAATAAGAGATTAGTGGCATAATTTTGTTATTCGTTAAATATCTTGCACCGGTATCAAAGCAAGAATGTCTCTAGTGATTGGTGATGATCTTATCGCACCGAAAAATTAGACGATCCGTGAAAACAGAATCTTTGTGCTTAATAAGCTTTTATACTCTGCATTGCAATAATAGGTAGCAGTAGAAACGTCATAAACAATAAGCGGTAAGGTGATCACTACGGCAGCTGGTGTTCTTTGTCATGGTTTCATATAAGGATTATAGCGATTTCCATTAACTTCATATTTTTACAGCAGCATCTAATCATTTCTACACTTTTAACAAATTTACATACTCAATGAGGTAATAGCTCTCTCTATCAATTTGTAGCCTAAGGAATTGAGTGTTTTACAATCGAAATTTAAGGCTATTTGCATAATTAGTTTATTCTGCCTGTACGTATTAGATCTCGTATGCGGTATCTCTAAAGCCAGAGGACACTACGTTTCAAGCATTAAATTGGAGAAGACAAAGAGCTAAAAGTAGATATACGTTAAATCAAATAGAGGAATCTCTTAAATGGTGCAAAAAAAAATATCAGCAAGTGATTTTGCTTTAATGCGAAGCGATCATTCTTCACAATTGCACTG
>JABSQE010000022.1 GCA_013214245.1 Hyphomicrobiaceae bacterium | reverse complement strand
CCCAGTCTTGACTTTCAGTACCTCCTGCGCCGGCATGAATTTCAACAAACGTATCGTTGCTATCAGCTTCGCCTGAAAGTAAAGCGTCAATTTGCTGTTTATTTGCAAGATCGGACAGTTTACGCAAAATCAATTGACCTTCTTGCACGCTCGCATTATCAGCTTCGGCTTCGCCAAGCTCGATTAAGGTTATAGCGTCTTCAAGTTGTTGTTCCAAGTTATAATATGATTTAACGCGTTTCTCTAGTATTTGGCGTTCGCGCATTACTAAATGAGCAGTAACCGGATCGGACCATAATTCTGGGTCTTCAGTTCGTAAATTAAGTTCATTGAGACGATCCTTAGTCGTATTCCAGTCAAAGATGCCTCCGCAAAATTACTAGTGACTCCTGAATATCAATTATTAATTTAGATTCTTCCGCGCGCATTTTTATAATACCTTATGATGTTTTTTTATGGCAAACATATAGTGGCTGTATTAATTTTTTGTCTATAAAGTCCATATCAGAATCCATGTGTGAACAGTGTCAACTTTATTAAGTTAAATTATGTACCAACCTGCACATTGTAGAGCAAAAATTTATTTCCTGATAGGATTATTAAGGTCACAAAAGTTAAAAGCCTTCTATTTTATTGTAATATCTTCAAAATTTTATCTTTATCAATTTAACTAGGTTAAGCTAACGTAATTTCTCAAAAATAGGCTTTTGCTCGTGACTATCCCTACAGACAATTTCAAAAAATATCTTCAATCAGATGCAAAACTAGTTGAGACATACATTGAAACTGAAATTACGAAAATGCAATGTGTGCCTGAACGCTTAAAAATGGCCATGAGACACGCGACACTCGAAGGTGGAAAACGCTTCCGGCCGTTTCTTACTCTTGAGTGCGCTGCAATGTTCGGGACGGGCCGTGAGGCTGCCTTGCCAGTTGCCGCTGCTCTAGAATGTATTCATTGTTATTCGCTGGCACATGATGACCTACCGGTCATGGATAATGATAAATTACGACGTGGGCGTCCATCCGTTTGGGCTGCTTTCGACGAGTGGACAGCTATATTAGCTGGTAATGCACTACTTACTCTTGCGTTTGAAATCCTAGCCCGAGAAGCATTATCCTCAGATTCAAAGCTTTACAACAAACTTTTATTAGAAATATCTCGCGCAGCAGGTGCTGCCGGAATGGTTGGTGGGCAATGTTTAGATCTTGAAAGCGATAAATTAGGAGAGCCAACTATAGTAGACATAAACTACATCAAGCGCATGCAGATTATGAAAACCGGTGCACTGTTGCGTTTTGCCTGTGAAGCTGGAGCTATACTGGCAAGTGCATCCGACTGCGACTGCAAAGCAATGAATAAGTATGGTTATTACATTGGATTTGCTTTTCAGATTGCTGATGATCTACTTGATGTTGAGAGTACAACTGAACAACTTGGAAAAACAGCAGGTAAAGATGATAAAGCCGGTAAAGCAACATTAGTGAAAGCTCTAGGAGGTGACAGGGCTCGCGAGCAACTAGAGCAGATTAGATCCACAGCACTTGCTTTGTTAAAGCCATACGGAACTCAAGCAAAATTATTAAAAGAGGCAACCCATTTTGTTACAACTCGAAGAAGTTGAGTTGTATAATAACTACACTGCTAAATATCATCTATATGGTGAGGCAATTTACACACACACCTTATGAAATCTTAAGGTTAAATCACTAATCTATCACATAGTTTATAACTTAGCTCATCGTTATAATTACATCGACTTTTTCATTACTCTTTAAACGGCCAGTTTTTCTATTAGTCCATTTGGCTTATGTCGCTCAAAAATAAAGCCTCTAAAACTATTTTTTCTTAATAAACATCTTAATTCCATTGCTACTTCCAAAAGTGCTAAAACGCGACAAATTAAAACCATGGCAAGTACGCTAGTCTCTCACAGTACTCAAATGAAAGCTATAGATTAAAAAAAACTATGCTCTTCTAATTACTAGTACTACCAAAAATATATGATAAAAAGATAAATTAATAATATTTATTAGCCTTGAGATATCTAAAATGTATTAGAGTCTCATAATGAGTATGTTGCTTGGTTTATCATTCATATTTCGACTTTTATGACCGTGACTATTAGTGTAAAATTGGATCTTTCTCTATAAAGATTTACCCTTCTTTGATTCGAAGAAAGTAGAAAAATCCCACTGATATGCACTGTATGTATCGTGCAGGCAAACAATTTAGTTGCATGTAATACAAGAGGTCTTACTTTATTAAAATTTCGTTAAGTTGTCTGTTATCAATAGATAAATTGCATTGTGAATAAAAAAAATCATAATGAAACTTTGAAACAAATTATTCATTATTATGATGTCTAGTAAATTTGTTAATTTAACTTTTAGAGTGATCATTGTAAAATTTACCCAGGTCTTGAGGTGTTAGGCAAATGCTAAGCGAGTATTACAAGACATTAAAAAGATTTAAAACTCGATATGTAAAGGACAAGCGAGGTACAGTAGTAATTGAATTTTCTGCTGTAATATTTCCACTACTTCTGTTGTTATTCGGTTCGATTGCAATTAGTTTGTATTTTTTTACAACTTTTTCTCTAGAGTTCGCAATAAAAGATGTCGCGAGAGGTGTCCGCACAGGACAATTACAGAACGCAGGCTATACGAAGGAAATGCTTATAAATGATGTTTGTAACCAGGCAGTAGTGTTAATAGACTGCGAAAATAATATTCGCTTAGGGATATTCGAATTCACAGATTTTGAAAACATTGAGTTACCGTCGTGTACTAACACTAATGGCGAACTAATAGAGAATCTCTCGGATAATAATGAGATTCCGGGTGTGTCCGGCAGTATAGTGTTTATCCTGGCATGCTACGAGTGGACTTTAACTGGTATGATTCCTTTCATAAACCTTGGTCAAATGAGTAATGGATCATCACTCATTCAGACAGCCACTATTTTTAGAACAGAACCATTTTAGTTAGAAGTTATTGATTTTAAACTTGTGTGATTTAAAAAGTACGAAGGTAAATTCGTTATGTCTAATGGAGAAAGATTTAAAATTCTGATCAATATTACAAAAACATTCTGGGATAGATTTATTTTAAATATCCAAGGTGTAGCGTCCATTGAATTTGCGATTATTTCACCCGCAATAGCTCTACTTTTCATAGGCATTGTGCAATTAAGTTGGGGTTTAACTGTTAACCGCCGCGTTCACCAGATCTCAAATTTAACTGGTGATTTGATAGCTCGTACGCCTATAACCTCCAGTGATGAACTCGAAGGTATATTTAGGACGCACTCATTACTCATGAGGCCCTACGACATAGAGCCTCTTAAAATGATCGCAACTCATGTAGTTGCAGACTTAAACAGTACGAGTGTCTGCTGGTCTTATACTAATAGCACCGATGTTGCTGCTTATCAGACAGGTGCAACATATGAATTACCGGAAGAAATCTTAAACAAAGGCGAAAGCCTAATCGTTATAGAGTCAGAATATCTTTACAGACCGATTCTCTTTTCATTGTTTGTAAATGAGCCGATCACATTTCGAGAAAAGTTATTCCATGCACCACGTACGTCTACTACTATAACTTTAGATGGACAAGAATGTTAAGCACATTGCCGCTAAATAATGTAAACACCTAAGTTTTGTAAAATGTTTTCAGAAAAATATGCATTAACGTAAATTTTAATAACAGTACAGTTAAACTTTAGTTTGTATTTAATTATAGGTTCACGTTAAATGAGAGCACGTTTTGTAATACTAGCATTAGAGGTGTTATTTTTATATACCTTATTCTAAATTTGGTGGGTAGTTAACACATACATAAAATACATCTGGATTAAATAGATGTTTTAATCATTTCAAAAAATTTAAAACTGTTTATTCTGTCTCTGCATTTCAATCAATTAACAAAGCTCACTACATGAATACTAATAATATAAACGGTCCAGAAATCGATAGAATAATACAACTTATGACCCGCCTTCCTGGATTAGGCCGCCGTTCAGCGCGAAAGGCAACACTAGAACTTATCAAACGGCGATCAGATTTACTAATTCCTCTTGCCAACGCAATGCGTGTCGCTGCAGATAGATTGATAGACTGCCCGAAATGTGGAAACATAGATACTGTTTCACCTTGTACAATATGTGCAGATAAACAACGCGATTCAGGTCTTATTATTGTTGTTGAAGAAATTGCAGATCTATGGGCACTTGAGCGCGCTACTGCCATTAAAGGATTGTTTCACGTTCTTGGTGGGCATTTATCGCCATTGGATGGTATTGGTCCTGATCAGCTCAATATTACAAAACTTATTGAACGAGCGCGCGATTCAGTTGTAAAGGAAATTATTTTAGCATTAAACCTTACTGTAGAGGGCCAATCTACTGCGCATTACCTAGTAGATTCTTTGAAAGAAGTGGACGTCAAAATTACCCAACTTGCTCATGGCGTGCCAATGGGCGGTGAGCTTGATTACATGGACGAGGGTACAATAGCTGCTGCAATTCAGTTGCGTCGTGAGGTGTTATTATAACAATAAAATGTCCAAGTCATATTTCAAATTAAGGATCCAGATAGTAATTTATGTGGACTTTTTACACTCATAATACCATGAGTTAATTGTATCTATCAACCGCCGTAAACTGAGGTATTGCAACAACTATGATACCAGATTCCACGCTCAGATTTACAATAAAGTCACTCGTAAAAGGCACAAATTCAGTTTTCTGTTTACAATTAAGTTGTATTTCCAACAAATCACTAGCTCCAAAGTTATGGACGCTAATTACAACACCTAATTCTGTACAGTCATTGTATACTACCTTCATGCCAATAAGGTCTACATGATAAATTTCACCAGCCTCTAAAATAGGCAATTTTTCACGACGAACGTAAAGCTTGGTGCCCTTAATGAATTCGGCTTTATTTCGGTCTGTTATTCCTGTAATGCAAGCAATAATACCCTTTTTTATCGTTCGCAACTTACTCAATTCAAAACTAGATCTACCGTCTTCACTAGATAAAACTCCGTATTCACCTATATTCATAGGTTTATCGGTGTAAGATTGTATTATAACCTCACCGTGTATACCATGGGCAGCGGATATGAAGCCCAGTAAGACCAAATCATTTTTAAAGCTAGACATGAAGTTAACTATGATCTATTCAAACAATACAACTATAAGACGTAATATCATATATAAGTTAGCCTACAACTCTACACTAAAAATACTGTCCTATATCTATTTACAGTTTTCATTATTAACATTGGTAACTAAAGTTATATGAATAAATTTTGAATAAAATCTCTAGTGATAAAATATTACCGAGTCCTAATCACCATAATTTGAGACCTGGCGGAATTGGAAGCCCACCTGTTACAGTCTTCAATTTTTCTTGATTTGTCCTATCAACTTTAATCTTAGCATCTTGTGTTGCCGCTACAATTAAGTCTTCTACCACTTCTGTTTCTTCCGACTTCATCAATGATGGATCGATATTCACCCTACACATTTCACCTTTACCGTTTAGCGTCACTGTTACTAAGCCAGCTCCGGCTTGACCTAACACCTCGGAATTAGTAAGCTCAGTTTGTATTCTCTGCATCTTAGACTGCATCTCTTGTACCTGTTTCATCATACCCATGAAATCTTTCATTAATTTTCCTTTCAATCGAAATAGGTAGCTTCTTTTACGAGCATTAAGAAGTGAATCTAAAATTTCATTACTCTAATTCTAACTTTTTTGATGAATTCAGTTCGATGCCTGTAATTTCAGCATCGGGGAATGCTTCTAGAACTGTAGAGACAGCAGGATGTTTTTTTATTTCAGCAATTTCAGCTGCAAGCCGCTCATTTTTTAATTGTCCTACTGGTTTGGAACCGTAACCACTACTAGAAATTACAGTCCAGTTAGACCTTGTCCAAATGCTAAGCTTCTCTTCTAACTCCCTAGCAAGATTTTGAGGAGCAGTCTTCATAGGAGAAATCTCAATTCTACCCGGACTAAAGCTAATTAAGCTAACATGATCCTCTAAATGCATTTTAAGCATAACATCCCTGTGATGACCTACTAACTCAAGAACCTCTTCAAAACTATTGAGATCCGATGGGATAGATTGTTTAAAAAATGAAGAAGATGATTCTGGTATCGTTAGATGGTTCGATTTATTATCGACCGTTTGGGATTGTTGCAAATTACTCGCCATACTGGTTTGACTACTACCAAGAGCCCTAATGATCTCATCGGGAGTAGGCATGTCAGCTGTATGGCATATACGAATTAGTAGCATTTCTGCAGCGATTTCAGGATCTGGAAAAGAACTTATCTCATTGATACCTTTCAGCAGCATCTGCCATATCCTCGAGGCTATGGGTACCGAGATTAGTCCTGCAATGGCATTTACTAGTTGTTTTTCCTCTAATGGGGTAGAACTTACGCAATACTCGGACCCTACAAGTTTAGAACGTGTTACCGAATGCAAAACCTCAGAGAGATCTTTTATAGTCTGCAACGCACTAGCACCGTCATTACATGTAGCTTGAAATTGCCGAAGTACGGTAGAGGTTTCTCCATGAAGCATAGATTGTAACATATCCAAAATACGCATACGATCGGCCAGACCTAGCAGAGAGTTCACGGAAGCTACAGTAACACAACCTGCACCCATAGTTATAGCTTGATCTAATATTGACAACCCATCTCTTACCGAACCTTCAGCTGCCTGTGATATTAAAAGCAAGGCTTCTTCTTCAGCATTAGCATCTTCACTATTTGCAATCATTGATAAATGTTTTGTGAGAAGTGAAGTACTCACTCGACGCAAATCAAATCTTTGACAACGTGAGAGAATTGTTACAGGAACCTTCCGTATTTCTGTGGTAGCAAAAATGAATTTTACGTGTGGTGGTGGTTCTTCTAGAGTCTTAAGAAGCGCATTAAATGCACCTTTTGAAAGCATGTGAACTTCGTCTATTATGAATACTTTAAAACGAGCTTCTATAGGACAATAACTTGTATTGTGAACTATTTCTCGAATATTGTCCACACCAGTATTGGAAGCCGCATCAATTTCCAAAACATCTGGATGGCATGATTTCAGGATTCTCTCACAAAATTCACCATACCCTTTAAAGTTCACAGTAGCTTTATTATCTCCGCCATGGACATGATAGTTAAGAGCTCTAGCAATTATGCGAGCTGTAGTAGTCTTACCTACGCCCCTAACGCCTGTTAACATGTAGCCTTGCGCAACTCGCTCTAAGTCGAAGGCATTACGCAAGGTTTTAACTAATACTTCCTGACCTATAATTTCATCGAAACTTTCGGGTCGGTATTTGCGCGCCAGTGGTAAATAGGGTCCTCGTTTTTTTTGAGAGATACTACTGTTGGTTCCTTCTTTTCTATCATCCATGGTTCCATGCTTAGCCAATAAAAACAATTTCAATTGTCTGCTTACAAACGAGAGTAAAGTAAGTTACCAAATATTTATTATACGTTATTTTTATTTAACACAACGAAAAGCAAGGAATATATTGTAGAAAAAGTATTAATGTCGGAGACTGAGCAACGACCCAAACCGAACTTGCTAGGGCTGCTTCTTTCCAGATCTGACCCGGTTCACAAGAGAAATGTCCGTGCCAGCCTCCTTATTGAGACATAGTTATTATTATAGAGAGTACAAGTGGCGTCAGAACATGATTTTCAGGATTATTTTTATTATGATTTCGGGCTTTCTCAGTTTTATGATCGGCAGTTGGCTTGGAAACGCAATCTGGCCTGGAAGTTTCATATTAGGGGCAATTCTAGGGGCATTACTTATTAGTGGATTAGTGCTTTGCATAACAAGTAATAGTAGACAAAAGTGAAGTGAAGTAAAACAGTTAAAAATCTTCTCTTGCTCGTGCCATCTTTTTGAGTCTTCTGATAACAATATCGCGTTTCAAGCTTGACAGATAATCAATAATCAACTTGCCGTCGAGATGATTTATTTCGTGTTGAATTACAGTCGAGAGTAATCCGCTTGTGGTTAGCTCTCTTACACTTTCATCTCGATCGATGTAGCTAACTGTAATTTCAGAGGGACGCTCGATCTCCACTCTTGTCTCTGGCAAGGAAAGGCAACCTTCCTCGTAAACACCCTTGCGTTCGCTAAAGTATAAAATTTCCGGATTAATCATACATATCGGACTAGGACACTCTTTTTCGTGATCTGAAACGTCAACAACTAGAACGCGTTTCGGAACGGCCACCTGTATACCGGCAAGACCTATACCTGACGCACGATACATAGTCTCTAGCATGTCATCCAATAAAACTAACAAGTCAGAGCTCACATGAGTCACAGACTCAGAAGTCTTACGCAAAATTGGATCTGGCATAGTTATAATTTCAAGTTTAGTCATATTAAGCACGCAATCAGGTTACCAATTGAAATTAATGGAGATTTTGTATAACAATAATTTATTAACAGAACTAGACCTTACATTTATTATTTAATGTCGTTAACTCATGAAGTGTTTGTTAACCTACATGGAAATCAAAAAAATATGTCAGAATATTCTAGTCTTCGCCGGACATTTGCTATTATTTCGCATCCAGATGCAGGTAAAACAACACTTACAGAAAAATTGTTGTTTTCTGGTGGAGCCATCCACTTAGCAGGTACCGTTAAGGCTCGTGGTGAGACAAGACGGGCACGATCCGATTGGATGAAGATTGAACAGGAGCGTGGCATTTCTGTCACCTCTTCGGTGATGAGTTTTAGACATAAAGGGCTTCTATTTAATTTGCTTGATACACCTGGGCATGAAGACTTTTCAGAAGATACATACCGAACGCTAACTGCAGTCGACTCTGCAGTTATGGTAGTGGATGCAGCCCGAGGTATTGAAACTCAAACTCGTAAGCTAATTGAAGTATGCCGTCTACGAGATATTCCTATCATTACTTTTGTTAATAAAGTAGATCGTGAAGGGAATGATCCCTTCGAAACGTTGGACCAAATTCATGATGAATTACAATTGGAGATTTGTCCGCTGGTTTGGCCAATCGGAATGGGAAATTTATTTGCGGGTTGTTATGATTTTAAAACCAATGAATTCACAACAACCAACAATAAATCTGGAATTTTTGACACTACTATTCAGACAAATGGACCGACTGACGAAAAACTAGATAAAATCGTTGATAAAAATGTGTTAGCACGAGCTCGCGACAATATGGAATTAGCCGTTGCCGGTTACGCAGAATTTAGACCTGATCTTTATCGAGAAGGACACATGACACCAGTGATTTTTGGTAGTGCGTTACGTAATTTCGGTATCTTAAATTTGCTCAGCACAATATCAGATTTTGCACCAGAACCAAGACAATTGTTAACAGATACTCGTGTTGTATCGCCCTGTGAAGATAAAGTAAGCGGGTTCGTGTTTAAAGTGCAAGCTAATATGGATAAGAACCATCGTGATCGTATTGCATTTTTACGATTATGTTCTGGTAGATTCAAACGCGGCATGAAACTCTTCCAGGTTCGTACGCGAAAGGATATACTTGTGCATAGCCCTATTATGTTCATGGCAAAAGACCGCGAGATAGCTGAAAAAGCTAGTGCAGGCGATGTTATAGGAATACCCAATCATGGCTCAATCCGTGTGGGCGATACCTTTACAGAAGGAGAGGAAATGCGGTTTATGGGCGTCCCTGCCTTTGCACCTGAAATTTTAAGACGTGTTCACGTTATTGATACCAACAGAATTAAACAGTTACGTCAGGCGCTTCAGGATTTATCAGAAGAAGGACTAATCCAAGTCTTTAAGCCAGATATCGGCACATCATGGCTTGTCGGGGTGATAGGACAACTACAACTAGATGTAGTTATGGACAGGGCAAAAAATGAATACAAAGTTAAGGTAACATTTGAGAACACATCATATCAAACAGCCCGATGGATACGATCTGAAGATAAAAATGTACTAGATAGGTTTATATCAATAAATCGTAGCTCTATAATGGCTGATCGTGATGGCGACCCTGTCTTCATGTGTAAGGGCCTCTGGGAGCTTAAATACAAAGAAGAAGCAAACACCCAAATCACTTTTTTTAAAACTAAAGAGCTTAACTAGAAAACCAATGACAATTGATTATATCAAGGAATCTGAAGTTTCTAATATATGATCTATTCCTTAGAATTAGAAAAAATATAAAAGAACTCGACTATGTAAATCTTTTCAAGTACTTAATTTACGTTATTTTTTTCTGCCTCAGGTAATTTCATTGCTATACAATAATTACCACATATTATTCTAAATATGGATAGAATTATATCTAACGCGTATGTTGATCTAGTGCCAATAAAAACACAGTTTAGACATTGTAATGTTCTGTGAAGCTTAATATTTGCAAGTACCAAATATGGTTGATCCCACTCGGAGATGAGTAGCGCCTAGACTAATTGCTGTTTCAAAATCTCTTGACATGCCCATTGACAATTTTTTCAAATTCATTGAGCGAGCTAACTTAGCAAGAAACTCAAAATGAACATTTGGTTCTTCATTCACAGGAGGTATACACATTAATCCTATAACATCCAACCTAAGTTCTGAACGACACATATTTACAAAGTCCCTTGCATCATCCGGAGAAATACCAGTTTTCTGTTTCTCTTCACCAGTATTAACCTGCACAAAAAATTTTAGCAATTTAGACTGTTTTTGCATTTCAAATGCTATGGCTTTTGCAATTTTAGGCCGGTCAATTGTATGAATTACATCAAACACCGTAACGGCTTCTTTCACTTTATTGGATTGCAGTGGTCCAATAAAGTGCAAAACAACATCCGGATAATAATTTAGTAGCTCGGGCCATTTGGAGGCCGCTTCCTGGACACGGTTTTCACCATAGTGTAGGTGTCCAAGCTCAAGAACAGGAAGAATTGCAGATGCATCTCGAGACTTTGAAATAGCTATTAAATTTACATCATCAACATCGCGTCCAGCTTTCGCTGAAGCGTTTTGAATTTTCAACCTCACTTCTTTGAGACAAGTTACCGCATCCATTTTGAGACCTACACCATGTCAATTTTGTGATATATCATAAACTTTTTCGTCTGAAGATAGAGTTTTATCCTAAATTCTCTATAACCGCATCCATTACGTTAACAACGTGCTAATAATTATGCTGGGACTTGAGATGTTATTCAAGATTACATTAACTAGAGCAGTAGCTTAATGGCTCTTAATCAGCTCAACAAATCATCTAAGGTGATACTAATATTAAATTTCTCAGCATACTATAGTTTACAGTATAAGAGCGTTAAATATCACTCCATTTTTAACCGTTTATTTTAAGTATAATACACTATTTTTCACGACCAACAATTAATATCATTAAACATATACGATTACGATATTTGAAATTTTTTGGATGTTATGCGCTTGCTTTAGTTAACTATTAAGAAGTAAGAAATTCTATTATGACCTATATGAGTATGTTGTATCAGCACAGAACCACTTACAACTACCTTAACTACGCATCAAGAAATAGTAGTCACTAATTTACATTATAAACACTTTTAAAGTCAGGCTGCAAGCACATGGCAAATGCACGTTACAACGCACCAGAGCGCGAAAAACATTGGCAAAAGATGTGGGCTAATGCCAACATCTTTACAGCCAGTAATTTACATAAAAAACCCAAATGCTATGTACTTGAAATGTTTCCATATCCATCTGGTCGAATTCATATGGGTCATGTACGAAATTATACTATGGGCGATGTTATTGCGCGTTATAAAAGAGCTAAAGGTTTTAATGTTTTACACCCTATGGGCTGGGATAGCTTTGGTATGCCAGCAGAAAACGCAGCTATGGAGCACAATACGGATCCTGCGACATGGACGTACAACAACATTAAGTCAATGAAGACACAGCTTAAGTCTATGGGTTTAGCGCTTGACTGGTCACGAGAGTTTGCAACTTGCGATATTGACTACTATAAACATCAACAAAAGCTGTTCATAGATTTGTTTTCTAAAGGACTTGCATATCGGAAATCTTCCAAAGTGAATTGGGATCCCGTCGATAATACGGTTCTGGCCAACGAACAGGTGATTGATAGTCGAGGTTGGCGTTCGGGTGCATTAGTGGAACAACGCGAACTTACACAATGGTTCTTCAAAATTACTCAATTTTCTGATGATCTACTTGATGGCCTCAAATCACTCAAAAACTGGCCGGAAAAAGTATGTCGGATGCAAGCTAATTGGATCGGAAAATCGCATGGACTTATAATTAAATGGGAATTGATAGACTCACCTCAAAGCGTAACCGAGTTGGAAGTTTTTAGCACACGCCCCGAAACACTATTTGGCGCTTCATTTTTAGCAATAGCACCGGACCATCCTTTAGCTATAACTGCTTCCGCAAACAATCAAAACCTTGCGAAATTTTGTGAAAAATATCGCCAATTAGGTACATCAATAGCGAATTTAGAGACAATAGAAAAAGAAGGCTTCGACACGGGAATTAAAGCTAAACATCCTTTAGAACCTAATCGCGAGTTACCAGTTTATGTCGCAAATTTTGTCCTCATGCATTATGGCACAGGTGCAATATTCGGATGCCCTTCTGCAGATCAACGAGATCTTGATTTTGCACGCAAATATGACTTATCTGTTGTCCCAATTGTTGCGCCACGTGATGCAGCCCCCGCCACTTTTATTATTAGTGATAAGGCATACACACAGGATGGAGTAATGATTAACTCGAAATTTCTTAATGGCCTTGATACCAAATTGGCATTTAATGAAGTTGCGAAAAAACTCTCACAACGAAGAATAAACGGTACTGCTACTAGTTATAGAAAGACTAACTTTAGACTCCGTGATTGGGGCATTTCTCGCCAGAGATATTGGGGTTGTCCAATTCCAATCATTTACTGTGATGACTGCGGTGCAGTGCCAGTGCCTGAAGAAGATTTACCAGTTATCCTTCCAAAAGATCCTAGCTTTGACAAGCCTGGAAACCCTTTGAAATTGCATCCAACATGGGCACAAGTAAATTGCCCGACTTGTGGCAAACCAGCACGACGAGAAACTGATACCATGGACACTTTTGTCGACTCTTCATGGTATTACATGCGTTTTACAGCCCCACATCATGATATGCCCATAGACTGTGAGGCTGCAAAATATTGGCTTCCAGTTGATCAATATATTGGTGGTATTGAACACGCCATTCTTCATTTACTCTACTCACGTTTTTTCTCGCGTGCCATGGGTGTTACTAAAAACCTACCAAAAGATCTGAAAGAACCATTTAGCGCTTTACTTACGCAAGGTATGGTTGTGCATGAATGTTACTTCAAAAGAACTACTGGCAATCGACGAATTTGGATCGAGCCAAAAAAATACGTATCGAAAGTGAAGGCAATAATCGCGTTGCAACACTCATCCAAACAGGCGAGCCTGTTGAGATTGGTGATATTGTGAAAATGTCAAAATCTAAAAAAAATACTATAGATCCAGACGACATTATCTCTAATTATGGTGCCGATTGCGCGCGATGGTTCATGTTATCCGACAGCCCACCAGAACGTGATGTTATCTGGACGGAGGCTGGTGTTATTGGAGCAGCAAGATTTATACAACGTATATGGCGTCTGATACATACAGCTAAGGAGAGAGTTTCTAAAACTAATGTTTCTCAACCGCCTGAGTTTTGTAAGCAAGCTTTGAAATTACGTCGTTCGTCGCACAGAACATTGAAGCTTGTAGAAGAGAACATAGAAGAATTAAAATTTAACGTCTCAGTTGCTCATCTACACGATTTTGTCAACCAGATTCAATCCATCTCTAACCAAAGAGGTAAGGGGCTAGACTGGGCTATCAGGGAAGCAATTGAAATTTTAATTCAAATTATTAACCCGATGATGCCACACCTTGCTGAAGAATGTTGGGCAAAACTCGGCTACAAGACACTTTTGGTGGAACAACCCTGGCCAAATTTCGACAAAAAGCTTGTTATTGACGATAACATTACTATTGCTGTACAAATCAATGGTAAGCGTAAGGATGAAATAGAAATTGAACGGACTTTAAATAGCCAAGAGATTAAAAATAAAGTTCTCCAGCTTAGATCTATATCACGCGCTCTAGATGGAAAAACTCCAAAAAAGATAATAGTCATACCCGATAGGGTAGTCAATATTGTGGTTAGCTAACACTTTAAAGGCTGTTTTTGAGTAGAATAATGTCTGATAAACAATTAATGAAATGGACTCATTATCTACAGGTGAGTTTTTTAATCTACATGGTCATCGTGACTTCTATTACAGGCTGCGGTGTTAATAGTTTAAAACCAATGTATGCAAGCTCCTTAATAAATGATCCCGGACTAATAAAAAAGTTAAGCTCTGTACGTATCACAACTATACCAGGGCGTGCAGGGCAGATAATTCGAAATGAATTAGCATTTCAAAGTTTTAATAGAAATTACCAGGTAACACCAAGGTATAGACTAGACATTACTGTTACTGAACGAATAACATCAACTCTCGTCAATTTTAGTGGTGATTCTGCTGGGCAAATTTATCAGATAGACGCAAAGTTTAAACTAATAGAGATATTTAATGATAAAGTGATTGCGAATGGTGTAAGTTATGGACGGGCAGGTTTTGAAAGATTTAGCTCAATATTTTCTAATGTTCGCGCGCGCGAAGACGCTACTAAGCGCGCTGCCATTACAGTTGCGCGTGACATTAAAAGCCAGTTAGAACTTGCTCTTCACCGTGTTTAAACATAATCAAACAATATCACTAGTTGTCGTATAAATGGTCGCGGTAAAATCTACACAGGTGCTTTCCTTCATTGCAAATTTGCCAAGTAAGTGCAGAGCAGTGCTTATATATGGAGTAGATTTGGGATTAATTAGTGAGTGTATAGAAATTTTATGCTCTCATATAATTAACCATAATAAACAAAAAACCGAAATAATAAGAGTTGACGAATCAGACCTTGAAAGGGCCCCAGAAAAGCTCTTACTTGAGCTACGTACTTTTTCCATGTTTGGAGAAAAGAAAATTGTTAGAACGTCCCTTAACCGTCGCGTTAGTACAGCCCACATAAAACATATCTTGAATATGGAACACTCTGAATCTTTCTTTATTTTAGATGGAGGTGATCTCAAATCATCTGATCCAGTTCGTAAATTATTTGAAGCATCACAAACTTCTGCTGCTCTTCCATGTTTTCCAGATACTCATCGTGATTTGAATTTACTCATTGACGAAGTAATCAGCGGTGAGGGGTATGTTATTTCTAGAGACGCTAAACAAGCATTATGTGATCGTCTTGGCCAAGATCGCGCTCAATCTCGTAGAGAAATTGAAAAATTAATACTTTATACAGCAAATGACAAACACATCACACTTAAGGACGTACTGATTGCTACGGATGATGTTTCGAGCATAGTTCTGGATAAAATTATAAACTACATTAGCATGGGAGATTTTAGAAAAGCAAGCTATGAATTTGGCCGTTCATTTTCTTCAGGAGATAATCTACAAGTAGTTTTAAGTGTTTTAAATAGGCATTTTAAACGTTTGTATTATATTAAGGAAATTATTGATTCAGGTAAGTCTTTTGAAGAAGCAACTCGTTCGCTACGTCCACCAATTTTTTATAAAAATAGGGATACAATTGCGATGCTATGTAAAAGTTGGACTAGCGAGCAAATTAAAGATGCTTTAACTTTTATTTTTGAAACAACAAAATTATCAAGACAAAATCCAGATCTTGAATTTGCGCTCACCGAACGTCTAGTACTTAAACTTGCTAACATGTCAGCTAACGCTATCCATTGCCGAGCAAAGTAGTCGGTAAACGCTTAGATGCTTTTATTACGTTTCATTAGACTAAATGATTGTTCTTAATTATACCAATTCTATAGAGTTGATTAACAAAAAGACAGTAATTAAACATACAGGAGATTAGTATGACTGAACATCTATACGATGTAGTAGGTATCGGTAACGCAATTGTTGACATACTAGCTTACTGTAATGATAATTTTCTTATAGAAAATAACATCTCGAAGGGTCATATGAAACTTCTAGATATCGAGCAAATTACAGAGCTTTATAATTTAATTGAGCCTGTAGCTCAAATTTCTGGTGGCTCAGCAGCCAATACTATGGTGGGTATTGCTTCACTTGGTGGCCATACTGCATATATCGGTAAGGTATCAGATGACCATTTCGGTAGAATTTTTACTCACGACATAAGAGCTTCAGGGGTGAACTATGACGCTAGTTCCCATTCTAATGGAGCTTCAACAGCTAGGTCTATTATTCTCGTTACACCAGATGGCGAACGGACCATGAACACATATTTGGGTATTAGTCCTGAACTTGGGTATACAGACTTAAATAGTAAAACTATAGAAGCAGGAAGTATTTTATATCTAGAAGGATATCTTTTTGATGCAAGTTCAGCAAAAAACTCTTTTTATCAAGCAGCAAAAATTGCTAGGAGTGCGGGACGCAAAGTATCACTTACACTTTCTGATAGTCTTTGTGTAGATCGTTATCGT
>JABSQE010000021.1 GCA_013214245.1 Hyphomicrobiaceae bacterium | reverse complement strand
GGCGTGTTTCATCTACCCATACATGAACTTTAATCCCTGAATCATGGGCCTGATAAATTGGTGAAGTCGCAGTACCCCAATCCACTGTAGCAAGCCACCCAGCATTACAGTGCGTAAGAATATTAACCGACTCACCTTTAGGCTTACCCGACGCAATTTTTTTTATCAGTTGAAGACCATGCATACCGATCTTTCGGCAAGTCTCAACGTCATCATTGCAAATATCTGCAGCACGTTGATAGGCAACGGTCGCACGTTTCTCATACGGGATACCTTCAAGTGCAGTTCGCATTTGACCCAGAGCCCAAAACAAATTTACAGCAGTAGGACGTTGCTCCGCTAAGTATGTAATGGCTTTATAAAGCGTATCATGCGAAGGATTGTGACGCATCTGAAGACAGATACCGTAGGCAGCCGCTGCACCAATCAATGGTGCTCCGCGCACCTGCATAGTTTTGATTGCGTGGGCAACTTCACCTATTGTTTTGAGTGTAATAATTTCAAATTTGTGTGGCAATAAAGTCTGATCAAAAGTACCTATGGACCAACCATCTGAATTAACCCATATTGTACGATAATGCTTACCGTTTATTTTCATAACGAACCTCGGTCGGGTGCCAACCGCACCTTAGAAATTTGTAGTTTTCTTTAGTGGAATGATACACGATTGATATGTCACTAACTAATTGCATTAATTTATTAGCCCACATCTAATCTTCAAATATAGAGATTAATTTTATAAATAGCTAAGATTAGAGAATTATCTTAATTTACTTTATGTGTGAAAGTTTTTACTTCAAGTTTTATAAATTATATACTGACAAGATGAACTGTTCATATAGAAAGTTAAAAGCAACTTAAGAAATGATGTAAAAAATACGCTCTTGCTTTCAAGACGACAAAACTTAATTTAATGTGCAATCTACAAAAGTTACACTTTCACAACTCTTTCTACAGATATTTGCAATAAGAGCTTTTATTTACCTCAATGAATGTTTTGATTGCATCAAAGAAAAAAGAGTAGTAAATAAGCTACTTTATTATAAATAGAGGTTAGCATCGTCTGTTATCTAGTCATTAATCTACATCTAATGATTGTGTGTACAACATATTTTCCCTGTTAATCTAAAGGCCCCTTTTAGTATCGTGTACAATATTAGCAAACTTGTGATCAATACCAAGCGCCTCCACTTAAGGCCCTGGCACAATAATGATCGTGAAGCATTTGCTATACTACATGGTGATCCTGTTGTTATGTCCGATCTTGGTGGAGCAATTAATCGAGATGAAGCTGATAACAAATTTGATCATTACGGTATTGCGTGGGTGATGAACGGGTTTGGCTGCTGGGCCGTACACTGTAATTGTCGCTTTTTAGGATATGTTGGAGTGATGGCTAATCGCGGCGAACACCCTCTCGGGAACCACTATGAAGTTGGATGGCGAATGCATCGCGACGCCTGGGGTTACGGTTTTACGACAGAAGCGGTTGAAGCAGCACTACACGACGTTT
>JABSQE010000020.1 GCA_013214245.1 Hyphomicrobiaceae bacterium | reverse complement strand
CCTATTAAATATTAATTAGAAAATTTTTGATTACATCAACGCTCTATCATAGCACCAGAAAAACCTCTAAAAATTGGTTTTAATAAATACTGTAAGACTGTCCTTTTTCCTGTCACAATATTAGCTGTAGCAGACATACCAGGTTTTAATATCACATCTGCTAATTTTGGATTAATTGATCTTGCATCATCATTCACACGAATATGTGCTCGATAATAACTGTGAGATTGATCACCTTGACTTTCTGTTAGAGTATCTGCACTAATATATATTAGTGTTCCGTGTAATCCGCCATAAATAGCATAATCAAATGCATCTAAACTAATATAAACAGAGAGTCCAGAATGTAACTGACCAATATCGACAGGATTAATTTTTGCTTCAATAATAAATTCATCTTCTGTTGGAGAAATTTGCATTAGTTCATCACCAGCACGAAGTACACCTCCCAAAGTATTGACTTTTAGGTACTTAACTATACCTGCAACCGGTGATGTGAGATCAGTATGATCTAATACACTTTTTCGTTCTTCAAGCTGATAACGACTAGCCGCAAGCTCTGCTTCCAAACGTGTAACATCTTCTTGAGCTTTTTGTAAATATCGATTTCTGGCCGTGGTTATTTGGCCCTCTAGTTCAGCTACTTCCCGCTGTGATCGCATCACCTCTATTCGACTAACATCACCTTCATTGTATAAACTTTCATTAATTTGTAATTCTTCTAAAGCAATAGAAAGATTCGAATTTATTGATTTTAATTCATCATCTAAACCTTGTTTTCTTTGATAATAATAATTTTTTTCAGCAATAACAAATTCATTAAATTTACTAAATTCTTCAGTAAATTTTGGATCAATACCAGATAACTCAGCTTTAGCACGAATAAGGCCTGCATTAAATGACATTACTTTAACAAGGTTTTGTTCATAGTTAGCATTCGCTCTTTCTTTTTCTAGTACAGCCAAAATTTCGCCTTCTTTAACATGCTGTCCTTCTTGAACATGAAGTTTTGCTAATACACCACCATCTGCAACTTGAATTATTTGAGTTTTAGCACTTGGGATTATTTGCCCTCGTGAGCGAACAGCTTGATCAATTTCAAAAATGGATGACCACAAAATAAAAACAACTAAGCCTAAAAACAATAAGATACTCATTGATGGCAGCCAGCTACGGGTAGTCGTAAATTCATGATCTATTTTATTTCTGTAATTAATATCAGTTGAGTACGTATTTTTCTCATTAGAATTACCATCCTTTACAATTCCAGATGAATTATTTTTACTTGTATTTAAAACAGTTTTTTTCATGCGATCTCTTCTTCTGGTTCAGGCTTAGAGCCTGGTTGCGAGGGGACGGATTTGGGTGTTCTCAGCTTTGATAACACAGAATCTCTAGGTCCATCCATAACAATCTGTTGATCAGAAACAACTATAATTCGATCCACCAGAGACAACATATCAGCCTTGTGAGTCACTAGAATCAGTGTATCTGTTGGTTTAATAGCCGAATCGATTGCAGCTCTTACACGTAACTCTAGGTACCTATCCATTGATGCAGTTGGTTCATCGAGCAACCAAATATCAGGATTACGTAAAAATGCGCGAGTTAAGTGAACTAACTGACGCTGCCCTCCAGATAAACCTGATCCTCCTTCACTAATTGGACGCTGTAAACCTAAGGGATGAGATGCAATAACAGTTTCTAATAAACCTGTTTTCCTTGCTGTTTCAAGTAAGATCTCATCACCTGGATCTAATAAACCAAGAATTAAATTTTCTCTAACCGTTCCAGCAAATAAACGGCCTTCTTGATGAACATAACCAATGTGCTCTGCTAATATCGGTTTAGATACCTGCGTTAAATCAACATCATCTAAACGAACACTCCCAGATTGAGGTTTATACATACCTGATAAGAGTCTAAGTAACGTTGTTTTTCCTGCACCTACTTGACCAAGTACCGCAACTTTTTCTCCAGGTTTGATCTGTAAATTTGATATTCTCAAAGCAATATCATCACCATATTTCACAGTGATATTGTCACACTGATATTTCCCTTTAATATGATCAAGAATTACTGGTTGCTGTTGACCAAAGTGATCATCTTCTAATGCCCACAATGCATCTAAAGCTTTCAATGCCGCTTTTGTGTGTGCCCATAAAACAAGTTGGTTTGGAATAGCTACAACCGGTGCTAGAATTCGACCAGACAATATAGAACAAGCAATCAAGCTACCTATAGTCAATTCTCCTTGACTGATTAATAAGGCACCTGAAGCAATTAATGAAACATAAGAAATTTGCTGAAAAAAAATGATAAGATGTTGTGAATTCTCAGTGATATTTCGCATTCGCATTTCATGCGTACGTGCCTTATCTGTTGTACTCATCCAACGAGATAACATACGCCAACCACCCTGTCCCGATTTAATTGTTTCAGCACCCTCAACACTCTCAACTAGTAGGCCTGTTTTGAAACTACTTGCAGTGTTATATTCTTCAGCTAATCGAGTTACCTGCTTTTTATAATGCCTACCAATTATCAAACTCAACAAAAAGAAAACTAATGGAATTACAGCTAACCAGTCTGCAATAAGAAAAATTACACCCGCAAACAAAAACGCATAAGGGATGTCCACTAATAAATGGGTTGTTACCCCGGTCAGAAATGCTCGAACGGTCTCATAGCCCCTCATCTGTGATGCCAAGCTGCCTATGCTAGTTGGCAGCTGATCCAATCTAACATTAAGAAAGCGTAAATAAACACCACGAGCTAGCCGTTGATCGATTTCATTGATTAATCGCTCAAATAATCCTGAACGAACTTTTTTAGCCACATATTCATAAAGAATCGCAGTAAAAATACCTAATGTAAGCACTAAGAGTGTTTGAGACGCTCCCGATGGAACAACTCGATCATATACAAGCAAACTATAAAGAGAAACGGTTAACGCAATGAAGTTAATAACAATGCCCGCAATAACTGTATCAAAGAGCCATTTTTTACGTGTAAATATTTCTCTATAAATCATTT
>JABSQE010000002.1 GCA_013214245.1 Hyphomicrobiaceae bacterium | reverse complement strand
ATTCCGTTGCAGCACTTACACCACGTGCAGAACTAGAGGGTGATATGGGCGATAGCTTGCCAGGCATGCAAGCCCGACTTATGAGTCAAGCGTTACGAAAACTTACTGGCTCGATATCAAAATCTCGTTGTATGGTAGTGTTCATTAATCAGATACGTTCAAAGATTGGTGTTATGTTTGGGAATCCTGAAACCACAACAGGTGGTAATGCACTAAAGTTTTATGCTTCAGTCCGTCTCGATATTCGCCGTATCGGTAAGGTTCAACTCCGTGATGATGTAGTCGGCAATCAGACACGCGTTAAGGTAGTCAAAAATAAAGTAGCGCCGCCATTTAAGCAGATCGAATTTGATATTATGTACGGCGAAGGTATATCGAAAACAGGCGAGTTAATTGATCTTGGTGTAAAAGCTGGTGTCGTGGATAAAGCTGGTGCATGGTTTTCCTATGAAGGACAACGCGTGGGTCAAGGACGCGAAAATGCAAAAGCTTTTTTACATCAGAACCCTTCCATTGCTAACTCAATCGAGCGTGCCGTACGAGAGAGTGCTGGATTAATCATTGATAAAATGCTTCTAGAAAGTTGCCATGAAGATGTTAGTAGTCCGCTCAGTACTCTAGGTGAGAATCAGACGGAAGATGATACGATACAACTGAAAAATGCTTTCCAGCAAACTAGCTGATTTTAATACGATAACCTCGTACGGAAGTATATATCATGTTTCTCAGGCTGTTGACAATTGTTGAGCGAGTAAACAAAGTGAGAAGTGTATTGTGATGGACAGCTTTGACAATGCTTATGATTTTGTGACAGCCAAACATCCAGAGCGAGCTACCCTTGGTTTGCGTCCGCATGCAGCAGCCCGAGCTGCATCTTGGTTCTTGGACAATTTTCCAGGCGAAGTAGCTTACGCGTATAAAGCAAATAGCTCTGTTTTTCTTCTTGGAGCTCTTTACGGTGCTGGTATACATTCTTTCGATGTCGCATCTCTACCTGAGCTCGAAGATGCTGCTACCATCCCACGAGCACGTTTAAATTATATGCATCCAGTAAAACCTCGTACAGCTATTAGGCGGGCATACCATGAATATGGTGTTACTTGTTTTGCTCTTGATAGCCATGATGAACTAGAAAAAATCCTAGATGAAACAGGCTGCGCTGATGATTTGCAACTTTTCGTTCGGATTAAAGTACCGGCAATTAATAGTAAAATTCCATTAGAACGTAAATTTGGTGCGACTGCAGATCAAGCTGTCCAACTACTGACGCGAACACGTCAATATTGCAACAAGCTGGGTGTATGCTTTCATGTAGGCTCTCAAACGGTCACTCCTCACGCATTTGAAATGGCCTTTGCTACGCTGCGAAAAACAATTGTGGAGGCTGGTGTCGTTGTAGATGGGGTTGATGTCGGCGGTGGTTTTCCAGCATGCTATTCACGGGAGAGACCTTCCGAACTGATTGAATTTGTTAATGTCATTAAGAAACACTTTGAAAGCTTGCCAGTGAGTAGTGATTGTCACTTGATCTGTGAACCTGGTCGTGCATTAGTTGCAGAGGCTGAAAGCCTGATCGTTCGTGTAGATGCACGTCGTGGTAAAGAACTTTTTATAACTGACGGTAGTTACGGCGTGCTATTCGATGCCGCACATTTGAAATTTCAGCTTCCAGTACGATTAGTCGGTCAAAAGTCTGTAAAAACCCAAGATTGTACCTCCTTTTCGCTTTGGGGACCAACCTGTGACTCCATAGATTATATCGAAGGTCCATTTTTACTCCCAAATTCCGTCCGCGAGGGTGATTATCTCGAGATTGGTAATATTGGAGCCTATGGGCGGGCCATCGCGAGCAAATTTAATGGATATGGGCAATATAACGAAGTAATATTATACGACGAGCCCATTTATACCATGTATCCGAAAAGCTCTAATACATTTGTGCAATCGGTGTAGGCTGCTGCAGATTACTTATAAATTACCTTCATGAGACGAGGTTTTCAATATGAAGCTGGCTTATCTCTCTGCTGCAAAAGGTTTTCTCGAAGCAAAACGGGAGGGAGCAGATCATCCTGAAGTCGCGCAAGCTGTTATTGTTCCATATCGCCTTGAAAAATCTGTTAGTTATGGCTCTGGCACAGCAAAGGGTCCAGAAGCTATTCTGCTTGCTAGCCATCAGCTAGAGTTGTTCGATGATGAATTGGAATGTGAGCCTTACCGTAATTATGGTGTAGCAACATTATCACCGCCGCCGTTACCAGAGAGCATGGCCGCTGCAATAGATCAATTATCATATATCACGGACTTAATTCTCTCAAATGAGAAATTTCCACTTATACTTGGAGGTGAGCACGCTTTGACACCTGGTGCAGTTTTACCATTTTTGAAGCGTTACAAAGATTTAGTAGTATTGCATATTGATTCACATGCAGATTTACGTGATGGTTATAATGGTGAGCATTACTCGCATGCCTCGGCAATTCGACGTGTTTTGGATTATCCTGGTGTCAGTGTTGTGTCAGTAGGTATTCGTTCGGTGTCTTTGCAGGAAGTTTTATTTTACAGGGCTAATCGTGATCGTATTACTATATGGTGGGCCAAGGATCAGACAAGTTGGAAGGTTGAAGATATTGTTTCTGAATTAGTTGGTCGACCTATTTATGTCACGTTCGATGTTGACGGGTTAGATAGCGCGCTGATGCCAGCGACTGGCACACCTACTCCTGGTGGAATGTCATATTGGCAGGTGCTAGATTTACTAAAAGAAGCTGCGAAAGTTGGACGAATTGTTGGAGGAGACGTTGTTGAGCTTGCTCCTATCAGTGGACTTCATTCTTGTGATTACACAGCAGCAGCTATTGTTTATAAAATTTTAAATTACGCCCTTTACGGTGTCAAACCTTCTATCTTAGTATGACTATTATAAAGTTTAATAATAATCTTCGATCACATCATGTAAAAAAAGCTTAAATTATTTTATAATCTTTTACAACAATGATTTGTGAAGACTAGTGAAGCGTATAATAGGATACTAAAAAGATATATATGAGCACCAGAGTAATCATACTTCGTATTAGATTCACGTGAGTCACTAACAAAACATAAAATATTATAAGAAAGTTAAAATTGAAGGTAACGCGTTTTAAACTGACGCATACAGGGTTAAAGAATTAGTTTCAACTAAGCTGCAGCCAATCATCTGGTCTCAGTGAACATGTTGTATTCAAATGAAAAGGCCGTACTATATACTCTCAAGCTGGCATCTAGGAAATCCTGGTCATAAGGCCTAAACGTCTGTACATGGCTATTCGTCTTAACCGAGACTTAATGGCTGAATTAATAGTTGCAATCAATAGAGTTAAATTAACGGACATCTCTTGAATGTTGTTACCTTATGTTTCGAACTTGAGATTTAGACATTTGTCTTATTACAGTATCCTGTTAAAAGATTTTCTTATGTCATGTTATTAATCAATCCATTGATATTAACAATCTAGATATTTTATTCTCCCTCCTACGGATCGATTTTTGTTAATTGAGTTAACTTGCAATAGAAGTTATCTTTTCCAATAATGATGGAGCGTTAGTACATTACAATCTCTTAAGAATATCTGGAATTTTCTTTTTTAGAGAAAAAAAGCCACGTTTTGCATATGGCCAGGTGAGTAAATCGTAAGCGCGCTGCCTTTCATATAATGCAATACCGTGTTTAGCTAAATAAGAGCGCGCATCGGAAAGTTTTTCTGCAACTGGCCCTACTGGCGCATAGGCTGTAGCAATGGTTTGAACACCATGCTCGCGAGCAAACTTTAGCAAGACTGTTCCCCATTCATCTAATTCAAATGGTCCGCCTAACGTACACTTGAAGTGATTGACTGCACGAGAAATACTGTCATGGAATGCATATTTAGAAAAAGCCTTTGCGTGAATACCTATCGGTTGTGGTGAACGGGCATGTGTGGTGAGAAGCGCAATACCTGCAGTAGGTTCGAGATCTTTAAATAGATCCTCGCTATATCCCTCTTCTTCAGTGATCAGTAAACCAACTACCTCAGGATTCACTTTTTTGCTTGTTGCTGGAATTTTACTAATTGGATAATATTCATCTTCCTCTAGTGGGGACGAATTAGTTGTTAACTGGCCATATGGCGCAAAACGAGCATCCGTATACCTTTCTATATTAGATGGACGCGCCAGATAGCTTTTGCCGCTGGTATGTAATCCACCTACCCAGCGCCATGATAGTGTATTCGAAGCTGGATCACCGTCAACTAAATGGCGATAGAAAAAGTCAGCTCCTAGTTGCCAAGGTAGCTTGAGCGTAAAAATCCAAATTGAGGCAAACCACATTCGTACATGATTGTGAAGATATCCGGTCTCAACAAGCTCATGTGCCCAAGAATTGAAACAAGAAATGTCGGTTTCGCCATTTACAGCTTGATAATAAAAACGCGCTAGATCGTCCTTATTATCAAGAGTAGTTGTCAAAGCCGACACATCACGGCGATAAGCGGTCCAAATTGTGGGATGCTGTTCTAAGAAGCCCTTAAAGTAGCCACGCCAAAATAACTCTTGAATGAACTTTTCAGCTGTTGACTGTGAATAGTGACCAAGAACAATGCTAAGAATTTCTTTTTCTAGAATGAGTCGATGTCGTATATGACCAGATAACAGAGAAACGTTTTCTCTATTATCTGGTCCGTAATCTTTGTTTCGATTTTTTGCGTAGCGATGCCCACTGTTAGGTAGAAACTTTCGCAAGCGTTCAAATCCTGCTTTTCGTGTCGGGATAACTGGAAAAGACATAATGAACCTGACTAAAATAGATGCGTGTACGGTAATTTTTAGTTAGCAATAGCTAGAACTCATATTAATGTAGATGTGAAACTAAATTTTAATTGTATCAATTGGTTATTATGCGATTAGCTATAGCCTTAAAAAAAGCCAAGTTATTAAAAGCTACGCTAGTACGTACAATAGACCATAACAATTAGTATCATTCCTCTCCTTTGAATTTATGCGATCATTGTTAAGAATGATCTGTTTATAAAACTGCGTTATAAGTTACCTTAGAAGGCGGAAAACTTTATTATTTTGTTACTAACAGAGATATAAATTGTTTAGCGGTTATTACAAGGTCTGAATTAACTGAGACTTTAGCTTTCCAATCGACAAATTATCCAAAAATCTTTATGATTTAAAAAATTCCGGAAAAAATGTAAAAATAGACTATTATTCATAACTTGTAGACTATAGATTTAAATTAAATTGATTTGAGATTTTAAGGCAATACAATAATATTTGTGTTAATTATTTTGATTTCTAATTAAAAATCATATGATTTAGAAAAATCACTCTTTATGTAACAAAACGAAGTATTCAAAGTGTAAATCTAGTATGAACATACGTTATGTAGAGTACGAGGATACCGTACCGAGTCGTCCTACCAGCACTTAGCGCTAGAACCGTAAATCTGGAGATCATTTAAAGCACATAGTATGAAATAATTCTTGAATATAACTGGTCTAGCTTTAATGAGCGTAATAATTTTTATCTTTTTCGTACATTTGGGAATTATAACGCTGCGTGCAGTTTATAGTGCTGTCAGTTTATCCCAAGTCTGCAATAATTTGTTAAAATCAAAACTGTGAGTATTCGGTTTGGCGTCCAGGTGGGAACTATGTATGTTGTGAGTGCGTAAGCAAGATAAATAGACTTTCGGACAAATTTAAAAATACCTGTAGTGAGCATCTGTGGATACTTTGGCTAAACCCAAGAACCAGAGGTCTCCAGCCAAGCAGACCGTTTTGTGCCTTGGCAACAGCATCTTAATGATGCCTTAATTAGAAATAGTCAACTGGCTAATAAAATTTGTTAATTGACTTTATTATCTAAAAAAAATAATTATGTATGGTTTTCACTTTAAGGCTTACAAGAGGCTGAATTGAGTAATGAAAGTATTCAAGACAATAGGATGAATACAATTTTTTTCTGTTGATAATGCAAATATCCGTAAATCTAAATTCTTACGGAGTGGATATGCAAACCTATATTGTACATCACCAAGCTGGATTATTTCTTAACTTTTGAGCTTCGAGGACACTTTAATGCCAAAAGTTACCTACAAAGATCTCGGGGTATCTCCAGATAAGCCAGAAGTTGAGGCGGCGATTTCAGGTTTAAATAAAGGATTATTTCCCAACGCGTTTTGCCATATAACTCCAGATATTCTGGCTAGCGATACTAACTATTGCAATCTTATGCATGCTGATGGTGTTGGGACAAAATCCACGATAGCATTGTTGATGCATCGTGAGACTGGTCGTCTCGATGTATTCGAAAGTTTGGCTCAGGATAGTGTGGTTATGAATATGGACGATCTCCTGTGTGTAGGGGCAGTTGGTCCGATGCTGGTTTCTAACACTGTCGGTCGAAATGCTAAAGTATTTGATAGATCTATGTTGCGACATCTGATCAAAGGATATAATATATTTGGGAATAAGTTAACTGAATACGGAGCAAGTCTTCAATTCTGTGGTGGCGAGACTGCGGATTTAGGTGATGTGGTTCGATCTGTTGTTATAGACTCAACTGTAACCACGCGAATGGAACGCAATAAAGTCATCGACGCGGGTAGTATTAGAGCGGGACTAGTAATCGTTGGTTTAGCATCTTTCGGAAAAGCAACCTATGAAGTGTCTGAAAATTCTGGTATTGGCACGAATGGATTCACACTCGTCCGACATGAGCTACTATCCCCAGAGTACCGAGAACTTGGAAGCGATTGCTTTGATCCTGATCTTGAGATGCGAGCATTTACAGGTCGATATCATCTTAGCGATATTCTTCCTAACGCTTTAGATACAACCATAGGTGATGCTCTTCTTTCACCAACTAGAACATATTACCCAATAGTTAAGAGGCTTTTAGATGAGGGTAAAGTTAAAATTTTCGCTATGTTTCATAACACGGGTGGCGGTGTTACAAAATGTTTGAAATTTGGGAGAAATATTCGTTATGTCAAAGATAACCTTTTTGATATGCCACCAATTTTCAGGCTTGTATGCGATGCTGGCGGTGTATCGCCTCGCGAAGCATTGCGAGTGTTGAATCTTGGTCAACGCTTTGAGATTGTATGCAACCCTTGTGATGCGGAATACGTTATTGAAATTTCTGAACTGTTTGGGGTTGCAGCCAAAATCATAGGACATACTGAAGTTGCAGAAAATGCAGAGCTTTCTGTAGAGTTTGCCGGTGAAACTCATAGGTTCTTCAGGTGAACCATATGAACAAAATCCATGGTACAAAGATTTATTCTAGGCTTGATCTGTATTTAGTAAAATGCAGCTGCTAATGCTTTAAGCACACTGTCCTATTTCACTCAGTCTGAGGTTAAAGTCTCACCAAAACACCCGAGCGCTTCGGTTCAGCAATTTTTATTCTCTGAATAGTCAATAATAATCTCCAAACCTCTTGTAGGAGTAGTTGATGGTGAGTAACGAGTTGCCCTGAAACATTGCTCTAAGTCCAAACTCACACTAACCGATTTTGACCACATATAGCTTATTTCTCTCAAAACCATGACTTGTACTATAAGCTTTAGAGGCAGCGGATTGTGAGATGCGTCATCGAAAAAATATTTCTAATGCTGACAGTGCCCACAAAAGAATGTAGAGCGCCCACCCTGAACAATCCTTCGAATTGTACCTGTACAACCATTGGTAGTGCAGGCTTCATCTTTTCTGCCATACACGCGAAATCTATTCTGGAAATATCCTGATCTACCGTCTACTGCAGCATAGTCTCCTATGGTTGATCCACCAGCTGAAATGGCCTCTGTGAGAACATCTTGTATTGTTGATATAAGCCGTGTCGCTCGCACTGATGGGATCCCGTTCGCTCGAACAAGAGAACTAGTTTGGCGTCTAGGACTAAAGCCCGCTCTGTGTAAAATTTCACAGGCATATATGTTACCAAGACCGGCGATAACGCGTTGATCTAATAAGAAAATTTTAAGATTTACTCTACGCTTGCTAGCACACTTTGCGAGATAGTCAGCGTTAAAACTTTCACTCAAGGGCTCAATGCCAATGTCTAAGAAGTGTTTGCAAGTTATTAATTTAGTCGCTGGAACAAGATCCATAAACCCAAATCGTCGTGGATCATTGTAGATTATATTTGCTCCATTTGACATAAAAAAAGTTATATGGTCATGCGCCACGTTTTGTCTTGATAACTTAAAAATTTGGTTGGTAGAATCTTTTTTGTTATTGTTTCCCCAATCCACAGTAAAACGACCACTCATACCAAGATGCATAACGAGCACCTCACCTGATGACAAATAACCGCATAGGTATTTAGCGCGCCTTTTTAAGATTAGCAACTTGCTACCAGTGATTCGTTCTGAGAAGTTTCTTGGAAATCTAAAGCGTAAATCTTCGCGTCTTTGGTCAACAGCAATGAACGTCGCACCCTCCATCGCTACTGCAAGGCCACAACGTATAGTCTCCACCTCTGGTAGTTCCGGCAATCTACTCTCACCATAAACTTTATATTTGCGCATTAATTATGTTCATAGAAGTAAACTTTCGGTAATTTAAAGGACGTAATGTTACTTCTATGAAAGACGAAAATTTTTTAACTGATAGATAATACACTAATTTGTTAGATTTGAATAAAATATTTTGGCTTTGTAAAGTAACAATTTTGTTCAGTCTCCTAGATAACCTTAAATCTATAATTACATAAGTGATGTTTGAAACTTCAGGCGCTGCATTAACTGTTATATTTTCGTATATCCTAGTTTTTTTATCTAAGTTATAAAGAACATTACCAGCAGCATGATTGAAAACGCTGAAGTTTGGGCGAGATCTAGTGAAAAAACATTTAGAATGCAATTGACAGAACGAGTAAGATCTATCACTAAATTATAATAGTATCGAATTTGGGTTTAAGACCTGAGAGGTTAGCTGTGCCAGATAATTTCTATATTCCCGATCTTGGTAAGGATCCTAACAGTCCGTTTGCTCGCGATGCTAACGGTAAATTGGTTCGTCGTGCTTTCTGGCTTAATATGAGCGACAGATCACTTATAATGGCTATGACACAAGGTGTGGGGGCATGCATTCGAAATGATCAAAAACGTGCGCATCTTACAGATCTTCATCGCGAGGAACTAATTAGCCACGTTTGTACTCAGGAAATATTACCACCAAAATAAAGATTCACCTTTCTACATCCAATTTTAAACACGTAATATGGAAATAGCTGGCATATGACATGATTCAACATTATTTATTGGCAATATACTAGCTGTTATATAAGATAAAACATCACAACATTAACTTTGTCAAAGTACCTACTTCTACTGGCATTGAAAAACTTAGATTGCTTTAGTCTAAAACGCGTGTAATCTAATTGTATATGCCGAATTAAGTAAAGAAACGGTCTTCAAACAGATTAGAGAACGCTATCTACAACGTATTTATTAAAAAGACGATATAGCGTCGAGTGCTATAAATACTGTAACAGAGTTTAATTCTATGGATCTCGAACACGTTTTTAATTACTGTGCGTTTTTAATTTAGCATTATTAGATAATGGCGTTAATAACAGCTAGTATATTGCCAATAAACAATGTTAAATAATGTATATAGTACTTATTATTCCCTTAATAGTTTATTTTATTAAAAACGGGATGTATTTTATCAAGCTATCTTTTTACTTTCTCATGATTAGATCATACGTCAAAGCTAACGCTTTTCAAGCGTACATGGTATCAATTTCAAAATTTATAGTCATTTAGAATGGATATGGAGATTGAATTTTAGGCGTAAGTTATGTTTATTTAATATTTCATTCAAACTGATCATTTTTTTACAGAATTAATTACCTTTGATTTGTGGGTATTTAAATATTCTCTTCTATCATTGATCTTGCTTAACTTACTTCGTAATCAATACAGTTATTAGAAAAACTAGCAGTTCTGTAAACTAAAATTAAACTAAGCTCAAAAGGGCTTATTTTTGCAAGAAATTAGATTTAGTCAGATGAAGCAATAGAGATAATTGATGACTTCTAAGTATACATTGACCATCGGGTTTGTTTAAGTTGTTATGAACTTCATTTATATGGTTATACAAAATAAAATTATAGTAGAAAAATAGATTTATAAAGTCGAGTCATCTCATGAAAGTATTTAGATAAGACGTTATGCACCCATGATTATCGCTCAGGGACAAGTGCTTAGCGAACTACAAGATTCAACGAGTTAGGGTTTTTAAGTTTTAGCCGATTATATTTTTGGCAACAACGCAAACATTACCAAATCTCAACAGTGATAAAGTAAAGCCTAGGAAGTTGCATACCAAGCGATTCATCGTGATTTGATTTGCGGAAAGCAACAGCAAAAACAATTTAAGCGAACATACAACCGAGCTGATGAGACATGTTACGCAAGATAAAAATTATAATTATTGGTTCGGCTAAATATGCATTTTATAACTCACCCTGGACATTTCCAGTTTTGAGGCGCAATGAGGTGATTTTTGAGCTTACATAGCAGGTTTTGACAATATCTCATTTTAGGCAGCTTGTTATGTTTTTGGTTAGCCCCTACAAAGAAAGCGCAAGATATTAGTTTTAAATACTTGTTTATGGTTGTTGGAGTTCCAGTTATCTTATATGAATGTTATGCTCAATAAAGGGCATGAACACAGCACAATGTGCTTTGTTCGATTTATTGAGAAATATGGTTGGCACCTAATTATAATTATTAATTTAAATATTTAACTGTTGTTGCCATACTTGTTTCAACTTATCTACTTTAAACGATCAAGGTTTAAGTTATAATTCAAAAAAATCACGTAGGCAGCAGTTTTGGTGGTACTTCCTAAAATGGGTAAGCGCTTTGTAAACAGGGCCAAACGATTCTCTGGAATTAGTGTTTTTCTGTAAACTAAGATTATTACTGTGGTCTTAAAAATTTAGTGCCACAACATTTTTAATCTTAATTTGCAACTGAATACGCCCTTTTATTATGATTACTTAACTATTTAAATTCAACATGTTCACGAGCATAGTATTGGTAGATATACTGTAACATCTCTACGCGTTGTTCATGCTTAATGTAAAAAAAATATCTATATCAGGGAGGCCTTTTGCTCGCAAGAGATGTAAAGCTAAAAAAGTAGATCAATCTCAGCTGGGCAGACTGGCGTAATGTGTTGACAATATTAAACAATCGAGTTGTCTGTAGGACTGAGCTTTTGGCAAAAAATGTTACCTGTTGTAACGAGGGGATATGGCAAGAATTTGCAACTGCATTCAGTTTAGCAGCATGTCTCTAGTCATCACCACGATACGTGTACTAGACAGCTAAAAAGGATGGCGCTTCAAAATGGTTATCTGCCATTTGACGGCATAGATAATAAACTAGATCTTTAAGGACATGTTTAAAGTTTCGGTTGCAAGGATAGAATTAGCAAATGATAAGAGCTCTAAAATACAGTTTTGAATGTAATAAATTAATAGGTTGATAAACACCTTGCCCAATGCCTGATCAAGACGATAGAAGGCAGTTAGAAAGAAACTGTAGTAATATAAAATAAGCTTCTGACTTTTCATGTTGTGTGGTAAAATTAATTATAGTTGATAGTTCGTATGTGAGGTGCATGCCAAATATAATACGCTTTCACAAGAAACATCGTCTGGCATCATGATACCAAGTACCTTTGAGCTTTTACCAACTAGAGCAAAAGCAGTTGTTGTATAAAGATGTGGTTTGCAATCACCGCGGTTTTAACCGTGTATCCAAAATTTTATGCAGTTAAGTAAATTACATTTTCAACCTCACAGAAACAATGCGTTTCAAAGTCTCAGTCCTAATCCCAGACATCTTGATGTCTATCGCAGCAGCTTTGTAGTGCAAATTGGCATTTTGTAATTACTGGTGACGAAAATTCTAATTCATTAATACGACTAGAAAGTGTGCCAACACGTCAGCGTTTTTCTACAGAACTTGCGCTCACCCTATTGTTAAAGCGTCGGCTTTCGGTGAATGATGTGTTGCTGATTTCGCCGATAATTACTATTAGACATATATAAGAGTCTGTTTTCTCAACAGACTATAGTGTTTCGTTATTTTTAGTTGTCTGAACAAAGATAAAATCGTTCACATTAAAGCAGCAAGTTTGTAGACCGTTTTCAAAACAGTGCAAAATATGATTTTGAATACTATTTTCATATGTTTTAGACATCTCGTATAAAAGTCTGAGTAATGTTAGACAATAATTTGAGGCTGCAGATAAATCGGGATAAGGCTCAACATTAATCTCATGAACACCAAAGAGGTTGAGACCATATCTTGGAAGTCAAGAATTAATATCCGGTACTTTTGTATGCCATAGTGATTTCGCCTGTATTCTGAAAACTTTGTAATTGTTAATTAGCTAGAACGGCTTTCTGTTGCTTTAAGTTATTGATAGAAAATAGAAACACGCGCTTTTAGAAAATTGTTATATAAAAACTTTATGAATTAGTCTCTGTGTATAAAGAAAGATTAATTTCTACACAAAAACGTATAGAAAAAACTAATAGTGTATAATATCTTAATACGAAAATAAAAAATTAACACAAAGAAAAGAGTAGAGGTATGACTACTAATTGAACAGATTATTTTACAAATCATGAGTAAAGTTTCACTGCAATCAAGCACACTTCATCACTACAATAAGATCAAAGATTTAGGCAGTGTAGTAATTATGCAATTCTTGTATCACCTGTCTTTAAATTGAGATAGGACCAAGTGCTTTAATATCATTCACTATTTCTCTTTAGTATTCGTTTCAGATTTACTAAATAGTGCTCATGGAGATACGCGAATGACTGGTAAAAATTAGCTTAATTTTGGCTGGCATTTCCCTTAGCGGAAACATGACTTATTGGTCCAAATTGCTGCACAATTTTATTAAAAACTATCGAAGCGTTAAAGATTTCACCAAAAACTTATTGTGACAAAGGGGTAATAAATGATTTACCTCCTTCAATTTATGTTATGTCCGTATTTTTAAACCAACTACCAGTTTGCTATGTTGCACTATCCATAATTGCATGAGATATTAGTGCAAACTGGATTTTCTTGGTATTCTCAGTTATTAATTGAATTACTTACCATGTTCCTGTGTTTTTCATGGATATCCAAGGTTCAGAAGGTTTAAGAGCTGTACCTTTTTGAAGAAATTCAATAGAGATACCATCAGGTGACTTAATGAATGCCATATTTCCATCTTTTGGGGGACGATTTATGGTCACACCCTTATCCATTAAACTTTGACACGTCTCATATATATTGTCGACGCCAAAGGCAATGTGACCGAAGTTACGACCAGAATTATATTCTTCAACTTTGCCTTCTGTATCAGGCCAGTTGTATGTTAATTCTAGTAAGGGCGCTGTTAAGCCTCGTGTTTTAACTTCTTTTGGATATGCTGCTAAATATATTAGCGTAAAACGGCCGTTTTTATTATGTATACGATGTGTTTCAACTAGGCTCATTTTATTGCAAAAAAAATCTAAAGACTCGTCTATGTTCTTTATACGGATCATTGTATGTAAATATTCCAACCTTTATCTCCCTTTCGTTTCTCTTTTAAGAGGTATTCTGTAAAAAGTGTGCTACATCGATATAATTCGTAGATTACGATATTAATAAGACTGCTTTTGATATGCTAACCGAAGAGCTTTGGTTTCTAAAGATTAATAATCAAAATTCGCTTTTTTGCGAATAAAGCTGACGACGTTGTATTACAATAAGAAATAATGTACAAATTCCTAAAGCTTACGCTCTGCCAAATAAAACAGCATCTTTTCAAGAAACCAGCGTAATAAACAAGAACGTATCGAACAGGCTTACATTTGAAGTTATTGAGATAAAAATTTCAACATGTTTAATCACTATGTATAAACCAAATTAAATATTAAGAAGTTTAGGTTTTACAAGCTAACGTGCCTTGACGATGTACCAAAGTTAGACGCAACTTCGTTTGACTGAACAAAAAATATCCTATTGTGTTCAATGCAAACGCGCGCAAATACTGAAGACACCATAGATTTTATATCAAATTGAATTGTAACACGAAAGTACTAATTTCGCAACTGATACGTTACGTTGCTCGACTAAGTAAGCTCTGTCGACTCGACTTTCGGCTGCGCGTTATCTATGATAAGGATACGTAATAAAATTTTCCTATGTCATCTTTAATTCGCACGTCTTAACAAGATGATGATGTAGCTCACATCGCTATCTTTTTTTCCAGGTTCTCTTTCCGATGGTGCGATCACAACTCTTATATTATTATATAAGTTTATATTAAAACAAAATCTAGATTAGAGGGTTACTCAAAACTGGAATAACAGAATGTGTGGTTTAAGGATCTTATTACATGCGTTGATACTCAAGAAACTTTTTTAACTGGTACGAATTTAGATATTTATGAACTGAAAGGACATTCGGTTGAGGAAGCAAAATAATAATTGCATAAGGCTTTTCATCAATTCCATCTAGCCTTACAAATAACTATTTCTTACTATTGTTTGAGTCAAGCGATTGAATGGTTTCGTATTAATCGTGAAACGAAAGTAGACGCAGTCTATCAGACTTTAGGAAGTGCCGCTCGTTGCAATAATAAAAACGATCAAGCGTAATTCTCTGGAAAATACACGATATAACAATTGATACATTAGGATGTATGAGCACGACATCGACAAGTTAGTAAACGTCTAAATTTTTTTCATGTATATTTTTAGCTAGCACAAAATATGTAAGCTTGGAGAAAACAGTTTACAACACTAACACCAACCGATCTGAACAGGTCATGGTCAAAATGTCTTTTTAGGATGAGTGAGGATATCTATCTCTATATCTTAAAATGACTGGTGAGTTAACTAAATCCAGGATTTATATAAGTAAATCAACATCAATCAAGTGCTTTAAAGTGTGATCTATCCGTCCAGCATTTGACAATTCATCCTTTGCAGCCTTCTAAGTAAAATTTTAAGTGCCGTCTGAGTATCCTACACACAGCTCTTTTCCTAGCTGTAGCTTACCCGGAAAAGAACCAAAGCCTTAAGATCAGATTTCTATTTAGCTGATAAACTTGGCAAGTTTTGTGGCATAGGTTTTATCGCCGGCTTTGACGGCGAGCTTGTAGGATGTTTCGAGGATTTTGAGTTTGGAGACGTCAACGCCGAGGGCGACGTCGATGCCGAGTTGCAGGGCGTCGTTGCGGAGTTGGGCTTCGGTGAAGGGTTTGCCGCTTGCGAGTTGATCGGCAAGAGCGACGGCCTGTTTGGCGGCTTCATCGACATCGGCGCCGCTGGCTGCTGCCAGCAATCCGGCTGAGAGTTTTGAGAGATCGAACACCGCGGTTGCGCTAATCCTGGAACTGAGCGTTCAGGCGGGCGTCGATTTCTGTATCTGAGAGGTTCTGGCCAGAAAGCTCTGTACGTAAGTCATTCAACTCTTCAGTTAGCTGCGGCTGCGTGATGGCCTGATAGCCCTCAGAAACTGCAGCACTACCTTGTGCACCACTGCCGCAGTCTCCGTTGCCGATGGTAGCCGTGGCACAGCCGAGCCCGTTATGGGCTGCTTTGTGGACGAGGTACTCGCCGATGTCCTTGCCATCTACTGCGGCCTTGGAATACGCCACGCCGATCTCATTTGCAGTAATCTCACCAATCGTGCTGGCGGCTGCTGTGCGCATGACATTGAGCAGCGCCTTGTCAAATTTGCCACCCTGGATCGCGGTTGAGACACCGGCGTTGACGGTGGTGCGCACAAGATTGCGCTGCAGCGTAAATGTGGCGCGCTGAGCCACTGTCGCATTGACAGGCAGTGTCCCGCCCAAGCCAACGGCATCCGTAATCCCGGAGGTCAGCCCGGCAGATAGCATCGCAGTGACAAGCGCCTTGAGGGTTGCACCGAGATCGCCACCGTTGTTGATCAATGCAACGGTGCTGCGGGTGGCAAGCGATGTCATGCTGGCCTTAAGAGCAGCAGCCGTGGTGGACTGCATACCCGCCAGGAAGGCGGATGCCAGAGCGGCTGAGAACTGCGCAAACGTCCCGGCGCTAACGGCTGTGACGGCAAGTGCGACAAGAGCGGCACCGGCTTCGGTCAGGCCTTGTTCCTTGTGATCCCACTCTTGCAGGGCAGGCTTGATCTTGCGCCATTCGACATCGTTGCGGTTACGCAGCTGGCCAACCCAGTCCATAGCGGGCTTCCCGGCCAGTTGCGTGATGGCACCATCGAGACTGCCGGTGGCTTCGATTTCAGCAATGACGCCTTGGCCGGCAACGATCTTCAGACCACCGCCCGCATCGATCTTCACATGGCGGACGGTTTCACGGCTGTAGCCATGGTCGAGGCTGTTCCACCACAGAGCGTCTTCTTCGCGTTTTTTATCCTGGGCGTAGTCGGTGTCTGTGTTGGCGAGCAGGGCAACCTGGCCTTGCTCAGCAGAGAGTATGGTCTTGCCACCACTTTCCAGATCCGTGGCCTGTACGGTGATGTTTTGTGCTTTGGAGGTGACGGTGACATCACCACCAGCCGTAATGGTGCTGGCGCTGGTGCGGTATCATCATCGAACGCTCCCAACACACTCAAGCCCTGGTTATATGTGACAACACCCGACAGCAAACCACCTGCCGCCTGGCGGGCATGGCTCAGGCTGGCGGTTGCAATCGACAGCTTGCGGCTGGACACATCAATCAGGCTGCCAAGGATAAAATTATCATTATCCTTGAACGTAAACCCGCCGGTGAGATTGGTCTTGGAAGTCTGATCACGATGGATGTGCCGGAGGTGTCGATATCTGAGAACGCACTCGGAATGGTTGAGAGATACCGCGATTTTGAGGCATCGATGGAGAACAGCCAGTATCCGTAAGGCACGGAAAACGAGCCGCTGAACATCTGGCCGTAGGGCTCATCCTGTGTCAGCCGGAAAGGATGCTCGGACACGCTTTCCTGTATATTAAAGGTGAAGCGGTCGTTGATCCCGAATGTATTGTCAAGTTCAAGACCAGCCCTGCGTTGGAACTCACCACTGGCTTCGCTGCTCAGATTGTCGCTACCAACTGTGACATGCCAGGGCTTGCCGGTGTTTTCAGTGACATGAACCTGTGTTTCGCCCTGGCTTCTGCCCGGCTCCAGTTTGACCGTCGCATTGCGCGAGCGCAGACGGTTGATCTGATCGAGGTCTTGCTCCGCAGCCCGCAGGTTCAGCGGTGTGCCCTTGAGACCTGGAAAAGCGGCTGCGATTTGAGCCTGATGCGCGCCCTGTTGGCCATTGAGGATGATGTCTGTCAGCTGTCCCTCAATAACGGTGATTTTGAGCGTGCCATCTCGTAGATCCTGTTCTGGAAGATAGGCCTGCGAGGCCACAAAGCCGCGAGAGACATAGAGAAATGTCACCTGCCTGAGCACGCTGTTCAGTCCGGCCAGATCGAGGCACTGATTTTCAAAGGGCTGAACGGCTTCTACCAAAGCTTCTGGCTTGATCAGGCTGTGCTTGCCGTCTTTGCTCTTCTTGCGCTCGTTGCATCTGATCGGCCTGCCGCCCGGCCGCATTGATATCGCCCGATGTTTGAGCAGCGGCTTCGATGACAAAGCAAAGTGAGAAAAGAAGAACGCAAAGACGGGCCCATAAACACGGTTTTGTGTGTACACAAGATACAGGCATGGTTCTACCCTCCGTGTCCCGGTTTATGTCTGATCCGGCAGTTTGCCGTTCGCCAGAGCGCGAAAGCCTTTGGTGAAGCCCTTGAGAGAGAACACGATGCGAACTGTTTTGCCATCCAGTGTACGAAACAAGGCGGCTGCTTCATTCTGTGCCTTAAACTGACCGATAATTGTTGCATCTAGCAGCACCACTGTCCAACAGCCAAAGCGGTTGCAATTACGGTACGGTACCGCCGCAACTGTTGCCTTTCCGACGGCAACACCAAACTTCGAGGGCAAATGCACATCCAGTGGTGTGACGGCAACGAGCGCCCATTTGACCTTATTGGCCTTATCCTCAGCCCGCGACACCGCAAGACTGATCACATTTACCAGCTTGCCGCTACGTTTGATCTGCACGGATTGGGCGAGTTCACACGTTGGCGCAGCAGCAGATTTGGTTGGATCTTTGGGATGTGCGCACCGATGTGTCCAATCTCCATATTGCTCCTGCAGCCACAACAGCACATCGCAACATCGCTTTTCCTCCGGATCGCCATTTCGTAAGGAAATATGTGATTTAAAATCAGAAACATTTTGACGTAATTCGGTATAAAAAGATTGAACTTCCGAGGCTTGAGAGAAAAGCAGCTGAGGCCGAAGTGACTTTTTTTTTGATACTCATGAACAGCATATCACATGCCGCAAAAGTATCGCCCGCCATCATGAAGTGTCCGCAGCCCTACCTATTGCATGCATTTGTGATCAAAGTTATGCTGTTTGCTGAAGGTTAACTCGAATGAAATAGCTATGGTTCTTTGGTCACCATTTATGACGGCAGGTTCACCTGACAAGTGGGCGTAGTGTTTTTTTGGGTTAATGAACAGTCACAATGTGTATGCAGATGAAGGTGAGGCTGCCTTAATTGAAGTGCTTGGAACAAGTCTTCATGACCTGTTCCGGGATTATTAGTTTTGCATCGCACCTACGACATATCCTCTCAAAGCGGACCAGGCATACTTAGCATTGTGTATCACCGTGATTAACGGAATAATCAAAGCTGAAGGGGCAGCGTTCAAGAAGTTAAAGCGTTATCAGGAGGATGCGACCGGATTGAAGCGCTCTACCAATGGCCGAACAAAATACGTAAAAACGGCCAGAGCTCACATCCTACCTCCCAGTTACAGGTAGGTTACCACCTGCAATGCAAGCGTCAGAATTTAGCCTTATGGCTTTACTTGCATGACGGCGGTCGTCAAACTAGTGCATTGAATCATTTAAATTGTCGGAATGAACTCTCGAAAGACATCCGCAAATCAGCATCTTCAGTTAGATCTAAGCTGATATTTTAAAAGGTACAGGGCACTAGCCAATCAGATGAGCAGTTCATGCTATTTCTGCGACATGTTATGTCCTAGGCGTGGCGATCGCGATCCATTGACTTGCCAATCTAACTACTGCCACAGTATCCATGAATAAAAGCAATCGCAGCAGCCAAGATCAGTCGTGATGCATCTCATTATACGTCTCGCTTATATTTCAGCTTTTAGCTTCATTATTATTCCGGCGCACGCTATGGCTTCATGCCAGATTGAATAGAAGGCACGAGTGTCAATAGTGCTTCATAAATATAGCGGCTTAGCGAGGACCAATCAAAAGCACTTTTCCGACTTCCACGGAACCAAAAAAATATATTTTCTCAATCCATGACAGTGGAGCTGAGAAAAATAAAAATATCAATCTGAATTATCATGATGAATTGAGGGTAGTTCCAAACGATCCCAGTCCTGACAACTTGCCACCTGGACCAACGTCAGTCTGGCAGTGGACTGAATTATGGGGCGAAGCCGAAAGGCCTTTACTATTCCTTGACAGAGAAATCGATACGGTTTCCAGCGGAGTATATATCAACAGCCACAAATATCAAAAGGCCCATTAGCCCAGAAGAACTTCGCAGTAGTCACGCTATGCTTATTTACTTCGCTTCGGCATTAGATGCAGTACGACGAAAGTGCAACAGAAAGCATAAGCGGTTTTTATTCACCAAAGCCTATCTTGAGTCCGTGAAGCTCAAGGCATCTACTGATCGTATGGCTGATGGAATGAAGAAAATTCAAAGGTTCATCCGGCAGCAGATCGCGAAACTCAGATATTAAGAATCACGATTCACATCACTGCAATTATGGCTTTCGTTATAATTATTCTAAGTTCTTCAAGCGCAACATCTCAGTCAGTGCCGTTTCACGTCGATTTTTGGGTTGCTCCATTTTCAGGAAATCCTAAAACCGGCAGGGCGGTGGCAACCGTACTCGCTCTGCAAGTCTGGCGAACATTTCGAAGATATCGGAACAATAACAAGAGGTGGGGGGATTTTGGTAAAGCTAGATGGGATTATTACAATCGTCCCGACTTAACACATGCGAAAATAAGACGAAGTTTCTTTCGTGAAGGGACGTGGAGAACCTTGGAAATGTGGGGTGAGGTCCGAATGTTTGGGGACGATGTTTATGCAATTCCTTATTTAACCGTGTCACGTTAGCTGCCTTATGCACTCCAAGAAAATGTTACATGGAAAATTCTTATCCCGGGTCCAAGGAACACCAAAATAGAATTATCTGAGATGATGCATCACGACAGCTATGCCTTCCATACAATTCAACTTTCGACCGAATTTTTAAATAAGTACTCCGTTTTGGGTGATATACCAAAGACTACAGCGAAAGGAGGTAGCACACCAGTGTAAAACTGGGGAAAAACAACAATCAAAGTAGCGGAACGCGGCGCCGACATGAGGGTAAGAAATGGAAATAGAGAGTTCGGTTGGTTGCACTTCCCTGACCTGGGAATTTATCAGAACGCTGCTACAGAGTTTACTGGTGGTCTAATACGATACATCCGGTCCGACTGGCACGGCGCTATTAGCTACTTGAAAAATCTATATCTGGAAATGCACTACATATAGACATAAAGATAGGTGCGCGCCAACTCCTGATTAGAGCAAAAAGTGAGGTGAACAGGAATTCTGATTCGGATATATGGTGGCTAAGAAAACATACTCCTCCTGATGAGCAAACAACGAAAGCTATAGTGAAGCACTATTTGGTAAGGTGTCTACCGTTGCTCATAAGAGACAACCGCGTCCCTGAATTGCATCTTAAAAAGAAGAAGAGCCTCAGGAATTACTGCCCTGGCGCATTCTGATATGCTAATGGACTTTTGCGAAGGCAAAAAGAATTATTTCGCCAGGATGACAAGTGGTATAGCTCAGTATCTGGCTTTATTACTTCGGCTTCTTTTTGATATGGCATTCTGAAGCTGTTATCATCGGAAGCGTTATCAAAATTTCTCTAGGCAAGTTAGTTTTAGCGTCCCTACATGCGCCGATGAAGCTGGTCTTTGCAGTTATTTTGGCACCAGATAGGTTAGTTTGATCGAATATTGCACCGCTAACGTCGGCGTTTACTAATATGGCATCTGTCAAATCGGAATTCCTGAGATTTGTCTCATTCATGTGTGAACTGCTTAAGTTCGCGTTCGTAAGTGTTGCCCTAACAAGCTTCGCACTTTTCAAATCGGCATTTTTCAATATTGCATGACTTAGATCTATACGTTTCATGTTTGAAGACAGCAGCTTGGCATGACGCGTGTCAGCCTTAGTCAATTCAGAACCCTGTAATTTTACATTGTGCATCGAGGTATTAAAGAACTTGGCAGCATTTACTTTAACACCAGCAATATTTGATCCACGTAGACTGGCGTTTTTCAGATCATAATCTAGAAGGATATTGGTAGTAATCCGTGTGCCGTCTAAATCAGGTCCTCGGCTCCAGAGGGCATACCCCCATCCCAAATAGAAAAGGACAGTAGTTAGGAGTATTATTGGTATTGAGGTCGANCTACTTTCTCTGGACAATCTCCTTATTTGCAGCATCATTGAAAAGATTAAAAGTGCTAGAAGTAACCAGTTCATGTATTCTGAAATGTGTCTCGGTGACGATTTCCATGCAAACGCAGCTATCATGTAAGGCGCCAACCAATAAAGTGCTAATTGGTTCATCGCCGCAGCTGGCCAGACCCTACTTCCGATTAAGTTGAAAGTGAGATCGTCGTTGTCCCATTCATATTTTTGAAATTCAGCGACAAGCATGTGTAGCTGTATGAGCAAACATATAATGAGGATCGGACCAACAACTAGAAAAGCATCAAAGCTCATTTTATAGTCGAGTACTAGCAGTGTAATCTTCGGTTGATTTAAAATTAATTGCTTATCGGTTGTGTGAAAAATCGTTATAATACAAAAAGATACACGCGGCAGCCAAGGAATAAAATGTCGTGTGATCCTGATCTACATTCTAACCAATGCTACTTTGTGTCGATCTTATCGCCTGTAGCCTTTTCAGCTAGAACTTGTCCCGCAATTGGCTGTCTGATTATTACGTGCTTGCCGTTTGCAAAGCTGGTAGCATTTCGCTCAGAGAATAGCCATCGTGGCAGTTTGTCTAATAATGCTTTCTAGTAGCGACAGGCGTATCCAAGTGCTTGCATTACGATCTCGCTAGCTTCAAAAAAAATTTGAGACGCTCTTCGAATTCATAAGCACTTGGGTATTCTTTGAACAGCGATTATGTCGGGTGATTGGCCATAATCTCTTACGTTCCAAGCTTCATTTGATTGTGAGAATTTTTTTGGGGTGCAGTAATTGGATGTTGGGAGCGCATCTCCTCTTTGAAATCGAGCAGACATTCACACGATTGCAAAGCGCCGAATCAACTTAGAGCAGCTAATTACCCATAACCCCAAACTTCAGCTTCCAGTGGTGGTGCTGCTGTACTACTTCTGATATATGCAGCAAAGCTGCAACTTTCTATTAAATTTAAGTTAAATGAGATCAAGAAACATCTACTTTCTCTACCATTCTAAGTTGTCGTTGCCGCTATAACCCTTGAAAAAAAGGGAAATTCTAGAGACTGCCGTAAGCGGAAAACAAGTTCGCTCAGGCAGATGGCGGAGGGGGTGGGATTCGAACCCACGAGACAGTTTCCCGCCTGCCGGTTTTCAAGACCGGAGCCTTCAACCACTCGGCCACCCCTCCAAATAATTTATATTTTACGTTTAATTTGTACATTAAGGCGATTAGAAACGATTAAAGTACTCAAAGTTTAATGTCAATCTGTAAAATTTCTTGCATATCAATTTTCAATCTAGCTAAATGACACGATTGCTACATAATACATCTGCAAATATAGTAAAATATATTGTAGTGGCGTGTGTGTTGTAAGCTTTGACATACTGCAGTTTCAAAACCAGAGGTTAAGGTGAAAAGTTGCAAAATTTATACCCTAAATTTTTCTGTTAGTTTAGTGTAAATTATATATTTACACTAAACTGGCTAGTACGCATGCATACTCCTATGATCACTTATCGTAACAATTGACATAACAAATTAGTCCACCACCTCGGTGATCTACACTTAGTACAATAAGGCTCAGAACAATTGGATATTTCATTTAATTGTTAATTGGTTAAGTTACGAAAGTTGTTACTAAGTTGCACCATTTCAGTGATTACTAGTTACGTATCTGAACTTTATTTATGCTTTTTGTGTTTATGAAGATTAAGATATCGTGAAGATCAATTTAAAACTAAGTAGTGTTGAACAAATCTACTTAATTGCTCTGACATCATTGATGTTGAGATTATTGAGTGTCTTTTGACATTGACTGATAGGTTGTTAATCTTTTTATCTTTATATAAACAGCGTTAATTATTTTAAGCAGTGAGCGTTCGTGCCTGTTGAAAGCAAATTTAAATAACACAAGTAAATTTTACCGCTAGCTATTTCTACACAGGATCATTCGTTTTTGAACTTGATATTTTATGGCATCACACTGAACATGTTGGTTGAAATTACAATTTCCATAACGCTGATGTTGATATACTATAGGCTACAGTCGTTTAGCATTCGTTGTCTAGAGTATTAGTAATCATGTACACTTGTTAAGTGGTCCAATAATGGTTTGCAGTGTAGCATGAAATCTGTGAGTTAAATCTCTGTGGGTAACGGTTATCAAGACTGATAATAACAAAGCTGAAACACTGCAGCGTTCAATTTATCCGTCAACTTACTTAGCCGCAAAAAGGTTCTAGCCTGCATAGCGATTAATCAATGGCCACTGGTAATTATTCTAAGTCGGGCGTTAAAAGATGCATTTGTGGATTGTAATCTAATCAAGTTTTTTTAAAGTCTCTCTTACGATAATTAGTTGTGATCATTAAACAAAGGAGCTTTGATCGGATAGATAGACCTAAAGCTTTTTAGCGTGTGATTATCATTGAATTCTCGTAGTGCGTTCATTTGCGATCCGTAATGCGTGAGCGTTGGAGAAGGAAATTCAGTAACTTATTTAATTGCTGATCGTTGGTGAAGATAGGCAGTTGGCTTAAAGTATTTGCATTAACAGATTATGGTGATTTACCGTATCTGGATAGGCCTGTTAAATTACATTCATTATTCTGTGAATAATTAATAAAATTTAGCACTTAATCCTTGGTTCTGCTTCACTGCTCAAGTTTCGATTGACATCGATCTTATTTTACGTGCTATATATAGTGCACATTTTATTAGTCTTAAAGGAAATATTAATTTAGCTAGCGGATGTGGTGGAATAGGTAGACACAAGGGACTTAAAATCCCTCGGCACATGAGCTGTGCGGGTTCGAGTCCCGCCATCCGCACCAAGTGGGAACAAAAGCATGAGCTTACGGAACGACTTGCTAAGATTGATGTTTGGGTCATATATCTTCATACTTTGATTTTATCTCGCGTATTTTACATGAATTAATTTTCTCGCCTCCTCTCGTTTGGCATATTTACCAAAAAGTTTTGTCATTACTTCATATGTAGCACTGTCTCTACTGAGATACGACATATATACTACTATTTAGTAGGAAACCTAAACCAACATGTGTTTGTAACACTCGCTTCACTTCTAAAAGTGTGATTTTATTTACATTTTAGGATACCCAATTCATGACCAAATCAGTTGATATACTAACTGTCTGCGAAGAAGGTCATCAGCAACGGTTAGACAAGTGGTTTAAACTTAAATATCCTGAGTTAACCCATAGTCGGTTACAAAAACTTATAAGGACAGGTCAGATTCGCGTTAATTCGAAACGGGTTCGATCCAGCACGCGATTGGAAGAAGGTCAGGATGTGCGCGTGCCCAGATTCAAGCTTGACCCTACAAAAGCTAGCAATAACGTAAAGGCGTTACCTCATATTAATGTGAAAGACTACCAATTAATCGAAAGTATGATTCTGTTTGAGGATGAATTTATACTGGTTTTGAATAAGCCTTTTGGCATGGCCGTGCAAGGTGGGACAGGCACGAGGAGACACATAGATGGCATTCTCACTGGCATGACAGATCGATTTGGATGTCGGCCACGCTTAGTACACCGTTTAGATCGAGACACGACCGGTGTGTTGCTTTTAGCTAAGTCTAGAAATACGGCAGCAAAAATTTGTCAGGCCTTTCAAACTCGCTCCGTTGAAAAACTTTACTGGGCTCTAGTAGTGGGGGTGCCGCGACCAACGTCTGGCACAATTGAGGCGGCTTTAGTAAAAGCACCTGGAATTAGTGGTGACAAAATACGCAAAGCTCAGCGTGGGGAACAAAAAGAAGCCATGCATGCCACAACAAGTTATTCTGTGGTTGAGTTGGTTGCGAACAAGGTTTCTTGGGTTTCACTCAAACCCCTGACTGGTCGCCAGCATCAGTTGCGTGCTCATATGGACATAATAGGTCACCCCATTATAGGCGACAATAAATACAATACACAACAGGTCATAAACTTGGGAGCACATTCTGCTAAGCTTCATTTACATGCGCGGCATTTAGCCATGCCTCATCCTCATACCCATGATAGAATTGAAGTTACTGCACCACTGTCCAACCATATGCTGGAGACTTGGAAGATGCTAGGTCTTAGTGTCAAAGCTCCCTGAGCTAATCGGCTTATGGTGGCTTTCCAAGAACCATACCCTACTCTCTCGAAGGTTGGCTATTTAGGAGGTGTTCTATATGTAATCTTATAAAATATTTATCTTCAGTGCTTGAGTCAGGTACTTCATTTACAACTCATTTTGATTAGTATTTGCTTTGTAGAATTACAACATAAAGTTATCCTCAAACTGAGGAAGTGAAAGAAATACTACATCAGTTAAGCTTATTACAGTTGCGATATTACTACATTTTTAGTCTTCGAGCACGCCAACTAGAATTGAGTTCTAGTAGGGAGCTAATTTTAAATGCATCGTGTTTTCTGTTGCATTAGGTCTGTACAAAAACATCCTGTTTCCTTATATCATTATAACATAAAGTGTATAATCTAAATGTAGCCATTATCATTTTATGTACAACATATAATATACTTGGCATAATACGAGGAAGAGTAGAATAGGACAACACCTAATTTTTCTACAACTCGTGTTTAAGACCACATTTCAGTTTTAGCATGCTATCTTGGTTTAGTGTGTGAACAACCCAGATTAGTTTCCAGCCAAGATAGAAATGTAGTATTGTAGTTTTTTACAGCTCGTAAGAATAATGCTTGGGTAAAGATAGAATTATTGAATGTAAAATTTACTAAAACACTTAATGTTGCATCATGTGTCCTGCGTGTGTCACTATAGAAATATGCTTATGATTTAAGCTAAAATGAAGAACCATCCTCCTGAGTAAAGTTATTTTTACTGCGATTAAATGAAGAAGAGAAAAATGACGGAAGTAGTGATGACAAATTTAGATAGTGATTATTCTGAAATCCAAGAGCTAAGTTTCGAAAAAGCTCTCCAGGAGCTTGAAATGATTGTAGGGCGTCTTGAGCGAGGTGATGTCGAACTGGAAGATAGTATTGCCATATACGAACGTGGCGAGGTGCTACGAAAGCATTGTGATAGTCTCTTGAAACAGGCTGAAGCTAAGGTCGAGAAGTTGACAATTGGTAAAAACGGGAAACCTCAAGGAACAGAGCCTCTTGAGTTATAGAATATTTTAATTTTGTAAATACTGACAATAAGAATAATATATATTCTGTCCTTCTGACACCTCTGCCGTAAAAGTATTAGGCAAAGGAATTGGAGGATTTATCGCGCAGTATAAAAGACAGATTATCGTTGAAATATCTCTAGCAGCTATGCTTTGATCACTGTCGCCGCGTATCATGGGTGCGTGTCACAATATATTTTTTCGGTCTACAAAAGAAATTATCGGTAGAGATACAAATTATGCGATCTAACATCATTGCGTGGTTTATGAAGACACTGTTACTATTTTTTAATGTTGTCAGAAAATAGATTTGTAATTGGGTATCTCCTATCTCGACCAAAATTTTTAGTTGAAATTTTAGTGCCTGGTGCGGCTTGGCGGCGTTTGTGCTCAGCAGCCTTTACTAAACTTGTCACACGAATTACTGTATTTTTATCGTAGCCTTTTGATATAATTTCTTGAACTGACATATCCTGCTCGATTACACAATTTAGGATACCGTCCAAAATGTTGTAGGGTGGCAAATTGTCTTGATCAGTTTGGTTATCTCGTAGTTCGGCCGTTGGGGGTTTTATTAAAATGTTACGAGGAATTACGGCTTTATCTGGACCCTGACCGCTTAATGGGACGTGTGAGTTGCGCCAGGCTGCTATTTTATAAATCTCCGATTTATAGACATCTTTTATAGGATTATAGCCTCCGTTCATGTCGCCGTAGAGTGTCGTGTATCCTACCGCGATTTCGCTTTTGTTCCCTGTTGTCAACACCAGACTACCAAATTTATTTGAAATTGCCATCAATATGGTGCCACGTACACGACTTTGAATATTTTCTTCTGTTACACATGCATCTAGTCCGGTGAACATAGTAGCCAGTGTTGTTCGAAGACTGATAACGGGAGCTTCTATAGGGATTATATCGTAACGTACCTCAAGTGCTTCTGCGCACATTGCTGCATCTTTTAAGCTTTCTTCTGATGTGAAGTGGAAAGGAAGCATCACGCAATGCACACGGTTTTTACCGAAAGCGTCAACCGCTAGAGCTGCAACTAAAGCGGAATCTATTCCTCCTGATAAGCCAAGAACAACACCTGGAAAGCAGTTTTTATCAACATAATCACGTAGCCCCGTCATGCAAGCGTGATAGACGGCAGCCTCATGGGCTGGTATAATAGTACGTTCACTTTTAGTGCAATTCCAGACGTAATTGTTAATCTTCCACTCTGTTAGAGCCACATCCTCCTGCCAGGCTGGTAATTGAACTACAAGTTTAGCATCGTTGTTGAGTACGAATGAAGCACCATCGAAGACTAGTTCATCTTGGCCGCCAATTTGATTGACGTAGGCCATAGCTAGTTTGTTTTCTTTTACACGAGCAGCTGATACAGCCATTCGCATATTTGGTTTGTCTCGGTCAAATGGAGAAGCATTTGGCACAAGAAAAAGTTCTGCTCCAGATTTTGCGAGAAACGTGCAAACTTTATTATTCCAAATATCTTCGCAAATAGGCACGCCTAAACGCACTCCACGAAAATTAATAGGATTGGGTAAGGGGCCCGCTGCGAAAACTCTTTTTTCGTCAAATACACCGTAGTTGGGGAGATCTGTCTTGTAGCGCACGGCTTTAACAATACCATCTTGGAGCAAGACTACAGCATTATAAATTTCATTTTCTTCAGGCCAAACTGTACCAACGAGCACGGCAGGACCTTTATCACTAATCTTTTTTGCTAGTTGCTCAACGGCTGTTCGTGCAGATTGAACGAACGCTCGCTTTGAAACTAAGTCTTCTAAAAGGTATCCAGATACAAATAATTCTGGAAAGACAATCAAATCAGCACCTAAACCCGTGGCTCGATGGTGACCGATATATATTTTGGCAATATTTCCAGCAACATCTCCCACAATAGGATTCATTTGAGCAATGGCGATACGCAAAAGCGTAGTCGAGTGATTTGTCATGGGTTACCTCATGTGACGATGATGTTAACATGCATAGACTGAATGCTAGTTATCCAAAAATCAACGAAGTTTTTTCTTAAGTGTGATCTATTAAACAAATAGTCTAAAATTTCGAAAATTGTTATAGAATCAATAATGTAATTGTTTCCAAAGACAGTCATTCTGGATTTATGATCATAATTGGAGCGCTGCAAAGTTTGTAATTCAACTGACTTTTTGACGTTTAACCGAAATCTGCAAGGAAAGTGCCGTAATACAAAGGAAGTAATCTCATAGCGGTTATGCTGCAGAAAGTACCTGCATTTGATGGAGTCATTAAATGAAATGAATGATGTTTGCGCAAAAAATGTAAATAACTTTTTTGTCAATCGATGGATTTAAAACTGTACTATTTTACTAGAGATTAAGTGTTGATGTCTTGGATTCTTTAGTAAATTGGCAGCAGTTTAGATAGTGTGCATAATATACACAACTATGTAAGATAGAATTTAGAGAAATAAAAATGATTTCCCGTTATTCACGTGCCGATATGGTTGCTATCTGGTCGTTAGATACCAAGTACCGCATTTGGTTTGAAATTGAAGCTCATGCGGCAACTGCTATGGCTGAACTAGGTATTATACCGCCTAACACTGCCGATGCTATTTGGGAGAGGGGCGCGAAGGCTAAGCTCGATGTAGAGAAAATTGCAAAAATTGAAACACAAGTCAAACACGATGTCATTGCTTTTCTTACTCATTTGTCCGAGCATATTGGACCTGAAGCAAGATTTGTGCATCAAGGTCTGACTTCATCAGACATACTTGATACGTGCTTTAATGTACAGCTGGTACGGGCAAGTACTATTTTATTAAATGATATAGAAAAGTTGCTTGTTGCGATAAAAAAGCGAGCGTTTGAGCACAAAACGACACCTACTATCGGCCGTAGTCATGGTGTGCACGCAGAGCCTACAACCTTTGGGGTCAAGTTAGCCTTTGCTTACGCAGAGTTTTCCCGTTGTCACGCGCGCTTACAGGCTGCACGTGTAGAAATTGAAACATGTGCGCTATCCGGGGCTGTTGGTAATTTTGCTAATGTTGATCCTAGAGTTGAGGCTTATGTCGC
>JABSQE010000019.1 GCA_013214245.1 Hyphomicrobiaceae bacterium | reverse complement strand
TTATTTGCGAATGAAAGTGAAATTAACGCACTATATGATGTTAAAAATTTTAATGATGCGGCACAAAAAGTACAACGAGATGTCCATATTGCTGCTCTAACTAGAGGTGAAAAAGGTTCTGTTATAGTCTCAAAGAAAGAAACAATTGGCGTACCATCATCCTACGTAAAAAAAGTAATTGATACTACAGGAGCTGGAGACCTTTATGCTGCAGGTTTTTTACATGGATTTATAAATAATTTTGATCTTGGTTTGTGCGCGCGAATTGGAAGTCTTGCAGCTAGTAAAATTATTTCTAATATCGGAGCTAGAGCAAAAGCTGAATTGTTAAGCTCGATAATAAATGAACTCTCCCTATGAATTTTTAATCAATTGTAGCCAGGTAAAATAAGTCTTTTAGTAGAATTATAGTATATATTGGTTCTTAAACATTATACAAAATTACGACCATAGCTAATATTGTAAGCGTTTATTAATTATAATTCTTATGACAACTCTTTTATATCAAGGTTGATTTAAACTTTTAATTTCTTATATAAGTCGTAATAAAATTATATCATAAATAAACTATAATCGTAGAATTCGAAGAATAAAGTAAAAATTTAATAACTAATTTTATTTAACATCATCATTCATTATAGTTACTTAAAGAAATACTTACTACAAGATAAACGCTATATTTATTCCCTAAGTGAAAATTTAAAATCCCTAGTAATTTTAATATAAATCGGCATAATAGTATTAATGATTCTTAAAATCAGCGAATAAGCAATGTTAGATAAAATAAAACAACGCCGTGGGCGACCCAAAGGTAGTGGTATAGATGACTGGAAAAGACTAAGTGATATAGCTTTTTTAATAGATAGTAATTCTGAGTTAAGAGTTACTACAGCTATAAAAAAACTTGGTTTTCATGATCCTTCTACGATACGAAGGCTCCGTGATAAATTTAAGCTGAATAAAAATGCGCTGAAAAAGAAAATTGGCATTGAATATAGAGCAAATTCTTTTGATAAAGATAGATCTCTCACTGACAAGAAAAAATACAAATTAGCTAGTTCAAATGTTATTCATAAAATTAAAGTTACTCATATACTTAATAATTCCGAGACTAGAAAGCACCAGTACTTTAAAAGAGCTAAGGATGCTCTTGCAGAGTATGAATACTTAGCAGATACACAAAGTTCATTAGTCAGCAGTTTTAAAGCCAAAATTGCACGTTGTCTTTTACAAGAAAAGAAAAATTACATTGCTACACATTGAAAGAAAAATTTTAATGACAGTTGAATTCGCAGCGTAAGCACAACTAAAGAATTCAGTTTTATCAAACCTTAGTACACATATACATACATGTTAACCACCTTATAGCCCAAAAACTTGACCACGTCTTTCCCCAAGAGACGTGGTATCCTTGTGTAAAATAGGTATTTAGACTAAGCATAATAAGAACTTTACTGTTAACCAAGATTTTTATTCTTTCTTTGAGCAGTACATTTAGGTAATATTTTTTTAAAATAGGATTACCGATTGTTTCTATATTCCTGCCACACAAGCAGGAACATCATAACAAGTCAGTGATATGAGCCATATCTACTGGTAAGGCATACAAATGTGTGAACATATACGGACCATATTATTATTCAGTCTTCAATACTTTTTATAATATACATTTCAACTAAATATATTGTTACCGTATCTCTTTTTCAAATGTTTTATTGTATTACTCAAATCTTTTTTATTAAGTTCGTAATATTATTAGGATTATAAAACAGATAGGTGACTATACTCTATTAATTCACAATAGAATTCGTAAAATACATATGTAAAAGTTTTTAAATTTTTAAAAAGATAGTACTAAACTTAGGAAAGTTCTTATTTATGAGGCTTAATACACTTTGTATAACCTTGTGTTACTCCCACTTCAAAAAAATTAGATCAGTTGGTTCGTGATGCTTTTTCATCTATTCCAGATGTGCCCATGCGCTGCTCTAAAACATCTAACACATCATAGAAATGAACCTCTCGGATTTCCAATAATACAAGTAAATGATAGACTAAATCGGCTGTTTCACTAACTAAATCCTCATCGGTTTGTGTTATGCCTGCAATTGCTGTTTCAACAGCTTCTTCACCAAGTTTTTTTGCACAATGCTGTAGACCAGCATCAAATAGCTGTCGTGTATAAGATTTTTCTTTACACTCAGTACGCTTGGAATGAATAAGGTATATTAGTCGTTCTAATACATCATTGGTCATTACTGTATTATTAACCATAAAATTAATGAAACAATCTTTAGTTCTCGCAATGAGAATAGTAAGAACGTTTATTATGGATAGTTCGCGCTTAATATAAAATAGAAGTATTTAAACAGTATGTTTCTTACTTTCAGTTATTAAAATTAGGATACTTATTCACCAGTTCTTCTAATCTACCTTTCCACAGAGGCGCTCGCGTATATATTCGAGCTGCTCAAAGTTAGCATATTTGATCGCCAACAAACCACTTTCCCCACTACCACGTTTTACCTCAACTTTTAAGCCAAGAACTTCTGTTAGATCTTGTTCAAAAGCTCGGGTATCAGCATCTTTCTCTTTGTTACGTCTTATAGCAGATTGCTCTTTTGCTTGTTCCGACCGCTGTACAAGAGCTTCAACGTCACGAACGGTTAAATCTTCCTCTATAATTCGGTGTGCTAGAATTTCAGAATCTTTGCGTCCAATTAGTGCACGTGCATGTCCGGCAGTTAATTGGTTTTTACGTACCATACTCTGTACCATAGGTGGTAGTTTAAGAAGCCGTAATGTATTAGCTAGGTGTGAACGGCTTTTGCCTATGACCTCTGAAAGTTTATCTTGAGTATAGTTAAAACGTTCAATAAGAACACTGTATCCAGTGGCCTCTTCTATAGCGTTGAGATCGCTACGTTGTACGTTCTCAATTATTGCGATCTCCAGGACTTCTTGGTCTGAGAGATTCCTAATAATAGCGGGTATCATATGAATACCAGCTCTTTGAGCAGCCCGCCATCTACGCTCTCCAGCTACTATTTCATATCCTCCATTCTCATGCTCGCGTACTATTAGAGGTTGGATTAAACCACGCTGGCGTATTGATCCTGCTAGTTCAGTCAAGTCATCTTCACGAAATTCTTGTCTAGGATTAAGCTGACTTGCATGAAGTTCGTCTACTGCTAAGGTTCGTTGAATGCAATCATTTGGAAAAACTGGTTGAGGTGCATCCTGTTCACCAATCAGAGACCTTAATCCTTTACCCAAACGTCTCCTAGTGGGTATAGGTGTTACAGTCATTTTTTTTTCCTCAGAATTATTTATTTATGATCAGGCTGATTTTAATTCATTTTCACGGCTAAAAACCTCTGTCGCAAATTTGATATAAGCTTGACTACTTGAAAAATCATAATCATAAATAACGATGGGCTGGCCATAAAAAGAAGCCTCTGCAACTCTCACAATACGCGGTATGGTTGTATCGTAAATTTTTAATCCAAAAAAATTACGCACTTCTGCTTATACCTCTTTGCACAATGAAGTACGTTTATCATACATAGTTAGCATAACACCCTGAATTTCAAGGTTTGGATTTAGGGCTCCACGAGTTTGTTTAGTTATATAATTAAATTTGCTAAGGCCTTTTAAAGCAAAAAATCTGCATTGTAAGGAGACAATTACAGCATGTGTTGCTACTAAAGCATTTAATGTTAATAGTGAAAGTGATGATAGACAGTCTATTAGAATGTTAGAAAATGGTGCCTGTTGATCTAGATTTTGTTGTATATCCATTAATTCATTAATAGCATCGTGCAACCGAAAGGCTCTGTTTTTTTTTAGAAGATATTCTGCTTCAAAACTAATAAGATCAGAAGTTTCAGAAATAACAACTAGATTAGGCACTGTGACTCCTAGTCCTAAACTAGCATTGTCCTGAGGATCAGAATCGATAATCAGGTCGTGTTCACCAATAGAGGCTAAAGATGTGCCCAGATTAATAGCGGTGGTTGTTTTTCCATCACCGCCTTTCTTATTGGCTATTGCTAAGATTCGAAGTTTTTCGCAACATTTTTGTGTACTTATCACTACTCAGACCTCCGGCCTCCGTGTGAGATTTCTTAGAATAACAATTCGACCTTCTGATAGAGTTCTACTTTTTTGCAAATCAAACTTGAACTTCCATGAACGACTCGCAAATTCTATCTCACGGTAAACATCTTTGCCTTTAAGAAAAAAACCTCTAGTTTTATCTGAAAAAAATGGAAATACTAAGCTTAACAATCGATTAAGTGGTGCTAGTGCACGCGCTGTCACAAAGTCTACACCACCCAACTTACTTATAGTTACATTGCTTTCGATTCGTGTCGATATAATCTCCACTGGAATCTCTATCTTCCTGGTAATTTCTCTGAGAAAAGCGGCTTTTCTTCCATCACTTTCAACAAGTGTTACTCTAAAGTCACTACGATAATGTAATACTATTGCTAGTACAAGTCCAGGAAAGCCGCCTCCAGAACCTATATCAGCAAGATGAAATGTTTTCTGAGGGATGAATTCTGCAATTTGCGCGCTATCAGCGAAATGCCGGTGCCAAATTCTATTTATAGTACTAGGTGCAACCAGATTTACGACTGGCTGCCAACGCTTAAGCTCAATTTCATAAAGCTTTAATTTTTCAATTGTTTCATGTGAATCATTAAAAAATTTTATGAATATCTCGGGAGTATTGAATTGTTGGCGCAATAGCTTATCCTAAATCTAAAGGCATAATTTACGAATACTATTTTTCTGCAGATAACGTAGATATTACCAATCTTATGATTAGTCTCATATAATGAGAGCCAATTCAGTTTTAATTATTGAATTGTTTCACGTGAATCATAAAAATTCCGAATATCTCGTGAGTATTAAGTAGTTAGCGTTATAACTCATCATAGAATCTGAAGCGTTATTTACGAGTGCTATTCTTATGAAGAAAAGTATAGATAATATCCAATTTACGCTCTGCATGCTACAATCTAGTTATATAGTTTGGGATATAGCAAGAAATCTTATGTAAATTTAAAATTTAATAGCGTTATATAATTAGTAATTTAATTTCACTTTACTAACTCAAAATATTTAACTTAAAAAGTACCAATCCAACTCTTTCTCAATTCAAAACTACCCGTGGGGTGTATTGCACTGTAAAATTTAAGCTTAACGATTACGTGATAATTTTTTTAAGTGTGCGCGCAAAAGAAATAAAGCGGCAGGTGTTATCCCATCAATATTAGTGGCCTGTGCAAGCGTAGAGGGCCGATGTAGTTCTAATTTTTGGCATACTTCACAGGATAAGCCTGAAACATCTCCAAAATTAAGATCTATTGGTATGTTAATACATTCATCTTTACGTAAGGATTCAATATCAATTTCCTGACGTTCGATGTATGGTGCATAATGGGCATCAATCTTAATCTGCCTTAGAATTTGATAAGGAATATCTTCTAATTCTGGCCATATTTTTTTGAGAAGCGTCGAGTCTATCCTGGGAAGACCCAAGAGTTCAAAAGCATTTCTACGGCGACCATCATGTTTTATGTCCAATCCTAATCGGCTTGCTGCATTGGGCGTTATTGATAAAGATTCTAGTTGGATTCTTGCTAAATTTAATGCAGTTGCTTTGGTTTTTTGTACTGCGCTACGTCCGCTACCAATACACCCTAAAGCCTGACCGATAGGGGTAAGACGTTGATCTGCATTATCAGCACGTAACTTTAGTCGATATTCAGCGCGTGACGTAAACATGCGATAAGGTTCACTTACCCCACGACTTACAAGATCATCAATCATAACACCAATATAAGCGTCTGACCTTGAGAGAACAAATGCATTGTTCTTTGATTTTGAATTACAGCTAGAAATAAGTGCAGCGTTTAGGCCTGCCATTAGACCTTGCGCGCCAGCTTCCTCATAACCAGTAGTACCATTAATCTGGCCAGCAAGGAAAAGTTGTGGTATTTTTTTTGTTTCTAACGTGGGATAAAGTTCGCGCGGATCAATGTAGTCATACTCGATGGCGTAACCAGGTTGTAATATTTCAGCAGTCTCCAATCCTGGTATTGTTCGAATAAAACGGTCTTGTATATCTGCCGGTAAAGATGTTGAAATACCATTAGGATAAATGAAGTCGCTTTCTAAACCCTCTGGCTCAAGAAAAACCTGATGGCGATCACGATCTGCAAAGCGTACGACCTTATCTTCAATAGAAGGACAATAGCGTGGTCCTATACCTTCTATACAGCCATTGTACATTGCTGAACTTGAAATATTTTTACGGATAATTTTGTGAGTTTCAGGTGTTGTGCCTGTAATAAAGCAGGGTATCTGTGGTGTTGAAATTTTTTCTGTAAGAAATGAAAATGGCACCGGTGGAGAATCTGCGAGCTGTTTTTCTAATTTATAAAAGTTTATTGATTTTGCTGATATACGAGCTGGAGTACCAGTCTTCAGACGTCCTAGTCTTAATTTCAAATCAGCAAGCCGATTCGATAGTTTTGAGGCTGGTGCTTCGCCAATACGACCTGCAGGTGTTTTCTTGTTTCCAATGTAGATGATACCTCCCAAAAATGTACCAGTAGTTAAAACTATAGAGCCACCGTAATATTTTTCTCCTTTACTTGTTATAACACCACAAGCCTTGTTATTTTTTACTATTAAATCTTCGATGTCACCTTCTATTACTACTAGGTTTGAAGTTTGTAAAATATCCTTCTGCATAGCTTTACGGTAAAGTGTGCGATCTACTTGGCTTCTCAACCCTTGTACTGCAGGCCCTTTCGACTTATTTAGCAATCGAAACTGTATGCCAGCTTGATCAGTAATGCGACCCATCAAACCATCTAAGGCATCTATTTCGTGAACCAAGTGACCTTTTCCTAGGCCACCAATAGCAGGGTTACACGACATCTGACCGATAGTAGAAATCTTGTGTGTTACGAGCGCAGTGCATGCTCCTAGCCTAGCGGCAGCAGTAGCAGCCTCTGTTCCTGCATGACCACCGCCAACAACGATGACATCATATCGTTTAAACATTTAGGCAGTCTTTCCAAAAAAATATCTAATTTGTATTATCAAGTAATAGAAAAGCTTTTGTAAGATTATTCAAATTAATCTAATATCGATCCATTTAATGCATGTACTTTATTAGTTTTCACATACTCTTTGTCTTCTCTAAAGCTACTGTTTCAAGTGAAATGCTCTTTAAATCTTCATTTACCTATACAGAATCTTGAAAAGATCTGGTCAAGAATATCCTCAACATCTATTCGCCCTGTTAAACGACCGAGCTCCGTTGCTGCTAATCGCAAATCTTCCGCACTTAAATCAAGTCCTGCTATATCATTATTAAAAAATTTATTTAGTTGTTCTTTAACATTCGATAAGTGTTGTTTGTGTCTCGCATTAGTGGGTATAACTTGATTTGCAGTGTAAGTCGCATGACGAGCTGCAGCTGAGATAAACGATGTTAGATCATCAAGACCTATTCCGGTCTTTGCTGATATGAGTATTGATTTCTCAGTTATATGGTGAGGCATGTATCGGTCTATAAGATCTGCTTTATTAACAATATTAAGTATATTCTTACCTGAAATATCATCAGGTATATCTACCACTTGCTTAGATGTACTATCCTGAATCCATAATATAAGGTCGGCAGCGTATGCGCGCTCAAGCGCGCGATTGATACCTTCCTGCTCAATTTTTGAAGATGGAGCTCGAATTCCGGCTGTATCACTTATGACAACTAGAAATCCATCAAGATCAAGACGCGCTTCAATTACATCTCTTGTTGTACCAGGTTCATCCGAGACAATTGCTATATCTCGTTTTGCCATAACATTAAGTAAACTTGATTTACCTGCATTGGGAGGACCTGCTATTGCAACATGAAAACCAAAACGTATAATCTCACCTGCCCGCGCACTTTTTAAATGCTCAGTTAGAGTCTCGACAAGGGTTTGAACAATGTCTAGAGCACGCTGATACGAATTTCCACTAACATCAGTCTCGTCAGAAAAATCAATAGCTGCCTCCACTAGAGCTTGAGCCTCTAATAGCATCTTACGCCAGGAATCATATAAATCAGCCAAGCCACCTTCGGCTTGCATCTGTGCCTGATAGTGTTGGGATCGTGTTTCAGCTTCTATTAAATCAGCTATACCTTCAGCAGTAGTAAGGTCAATTTTTCTATTATCGAAGCTTCTTCGAGCAAACTCTCCTGGCTCCGCAAGACGTAACTCGGATAAATTAGCTAGAGCATCAAGCATAGCTTGGATTATAGCTCGTCCGCCATGTACATGAAATTCGACAAGATCCTCACCCGTTGCGCTATTCGGTCCTTGGAAGAACACCACCAGACCTTTATCAATCGTTTTATTGCTTTTTGGGCACTTTATTGTTCTTAATACAAGCCGTTGCGAGATTGGTGCAGGCAAACCAGTTAATCTTTCTATAGAATATAAAGATCTAGGCCCAGATACTCGTATAATTGCAATAGCTGCTCGACCCTCTGCACTAGAGAGGGCATATATGGTGCTTGACATGTGTTTACTAAAAGTCTGTTTAAGCTGATTTAAACATTAACATTCGTATAGGACTAATGAAAGTGCATGTGTAGATAATCTGCGTAAACTTAAAATGCTGAAAAGAACTTTTCGTTTCTGCATTTTAAGTCATATTTTATCAGAGTTATAATGCTTCCAAAGCTTATTCTAAGCTGATCAATAAGAAATTTGCATAGTTTTATTTAGTTTCATGAACCAATCAGCAAGTGTTATGTGTTCATAGATTCAAAAAACTCTTCATTTGTTTTAGTTGATCGTAATTTATCTATCAGAAACTCTATTCCGTCTTGGGCGCCCATCGGACTGAGTATTCTACGTAAAACAAACATTTTCTTAAGATTTTCTTGTGGGACAAGTAAATCTTCTTTGCGCGTACCAGATTTAGCTATATCAATTGCCGGAAATACTCGCTTGTCTGATATTTTACGATCTAGAACAATTTCTGAATTGCCAGTACCTTTGAACTCCTCGAAAATGACTTCGTCCATTCGAGAGCCAGTATCGACTAAAGCTGTTGCAATTATTGTAAGAGAACCGCCTTCTTCAATATTTCGCGCCGCTCCAAAAAAACGTTTAGGACGTTGCAGTGCATTAGAATCTACACCGCCTGTTAACACTTTTCCCGACGACGGGACTACGGTGTTGAAAGCACGCCCGAGACGAGTAATGGAGTCTAAAAGTATAACAACATCACGTTTATGCTCTACTAAACGTTTAGCCTTTTCTATTACCATTTCTGAAACCTGAACGTGTCGGGAGGGTGGTTCATCGAACGTCGATGAAATCACCTCTCCTTGAACTGACCGTTGCATATCAGTAACTTCCTCAGGCCGTTCGTCAATTAGCAGAACTATTAGGTAGCATTCCGGATGATTTGATGTGATTGCGTGAGCAATGTTTTGCAGGAGTACAGTCTTACCTGTACGCGGGGGCGCTACTATTAAACCACGTTGGCCCTTTCCTAGTGGCGAGACTATATCAATAACACGAGCGGATGGATCTTTCATTGTACGATGTTCTATCTCCATCCGCAACCATTCGGTAGGATATAATGGTGTGAGATTATCGAAATGTACTTTATGGCTTGTTGTTTCGGTATCTTCAAAATTAATAAGATTTACTTTAAGTAATGCAAAGTAACGCTCACCCTCTTTAGGGCCACGTATTGGTCCTTCTACAGTATCGCCTGTTCTTAAAGCAAACTTGCGAATTTGCGATGGGGAAACATAAATATCGTCTGGGCCTGGTAAATAGTTTGCATCCGGAGAGCGAAGGAATCCAAATCCATCCTGTAAAACCTCCATAACACCTATACCTGTAATTTCAATATCTTCCGCGGCAAGTTGTTTTAAAATGGCAAACATTAATTCTTGTTTGCGCATAGTACTGGCATTTTCAACACCATGTTGCTCCGCAAACGAAAGAAGTTCTGTGGGAGATTTAATTTTAAGATCTTGTAGTTTCATTTCATTCATGGACAAACTCCTCACAGGCAGCGGGAAAAGTAGGCGGGCAAGAGGTAAGCCGTGCCTATGTTTAAATTGGAATGATATTAGGAAGCTGTTGGCAAACTATTTAGGTCTGGTTGTCTTGCAGAATGCTGACAGACCTCTTCGCTATCGAGACACAGTAGAAAGTAGCATAAATTTATAACTTTTAAATAAAATTTAGTGAAAACAATTTATATTAAAGGTCATGATTAATTATGTACGACCTTAGCCTGTTGCGTGACTCATTTTCTAGAATGGTTTAACTATTACAAGTATTATGATTCCAATGACAAGTACAGTAGGCACCTCATTAAATACCCGCCAGTAATAATTGGTTTTTTTATTCTTATCATCCGCAAAGGTGCAAACTGAAATATAAAGATAGCAGTGAGCAATGGTCATTAGCAATACTAATACTAGTTTTGCTATAAACCATCCTGAGTTGTACCAGTCTTGCTGCCAGGCCATCCAACTACCTAAAACCCATGTGGCAGCCATAGCTGGGTTCATGATTATGTGTAATAATTTGTGCTCCATAACTTTGAACGTCTCAGAAGTATCTGAACCTGTCTGCACTTCAGCATGATATACAAAAATGCGAGGAAGATAGAGCATGCCAGCCATCCAAGCTATAACGGCAATAGTGTGCAAGGCTTTGATCCAGATGTAGGCAACCTCTTCTAAAAAGATAAAACTTGTTGTTAAAAATAAAAAAAACAATCCTAGCACAAATAATATTTTTTTACGCTTAGCTAATAAAATATTTGACATTATTTAAACGATCTAACCGTTTCAACGAGATGAGCAACATTTTCGGGTGGTGTCATAGGAACGATGCCATGCCCGAGGTTAAATATAAAAGGTTTATCTCGCATTATTTCAAGAATTTGATTAATGCGATTCTCCATTGCCTTTCCACCTGCAACAAGAAGAAGGGGGTCGAGATTGCCCTGTAACACAATGTTTTTACTAGCTAGTTTGTTGCGCATAAAACTCAATGGCAAGCTACTGTCGCATCCGAGCGCTTGTACCCCTGTCTCTAGGACATATTGAATTGTTTTTATACCAGCAGCCTTCGGGAAACCAATAATAGGAATGCTTGGATAAAGAGATTTCAGTGTGGATACTATTTTTTTAGTAGGTTGCACAACCCATCGGTCAAATTCTTTATCCGGCAGTACACCTGCCCAGCTGTCAAACAGTTGTACTGCATCAACGCCAGCTTCTATTTGTTGTGATAAATAATTTATAGACGTTTCGGTAAGTAAATCAATTAAACTAGCAAAAGTTTGCGGATCCTTATATGCAAACAGTCGAGCTGGAGCCTGATCTAAAGTACTGCGTCCGGCTATAGAGTATGTGGCTACAGTCCATGGTGCACCACAAAAGCCAATTAAAGCCTTTTCTTTAGATAAAGCTTTTCTAATTTTTTTTACTGTTTCACAAATTACTAAAAATTTATCATTGACTCTGTCCAAATTCAACTTTGATAAATCATGTGCATTTTGAATTGGATCTAAAATTGGGCCGTCACCTTCAACAAATTCGATTTGTTGTCCTAATGCGTGTGGAACCACCAATATATCTGAAAATAAAATCGCAGCGTCAAAGTCATAACGTCTTATCGGTTGTAATGTAACTTCAACTGCCAAATCCGGGGTGTAGCAGAGGTTTAAAAAGCCACTAGCCTGCATGCGAATGCTACGATATTCCGGTAAGTATCGACCTGCTTGTCGCATGAGCCATATTGGCGTTATTTGGGTGTTTTGTCCTGAAAGGGTATTTAGAAAAATACCAGACGAACTCTCATTATTAAGGTTTAACATTCTAAAATATATAATCCAATTAATTTTTATTTTAATTTTTTTATTATCTTTTTGAACAGTGTTAGTTAAATTTTTTTCCACACATTATGCAGAGTATGTCGTTATGTAACCTCATTTCAGATAATAATACTAATTTTTTGTGCGGACTAAAGAATATTTGTCTAAATTCCAGTCTAATTCATAGACTTGCAGTTGTAGCACGCTTTGATTAGACCTTGATAAATGAACTTTAAATTTACTCTAATTATGATGGCTTTTGAAAACTGTTAATTGATCTATAATTTCATGTTAAATTGTGGATTACTTTTATAGTTTTTTACGAAAAGCTCTACTTCCAATCAATTTGGATGTCGTGTTTGTTGACAGGTCTTAACAAAATACAATTACATTACAAGTTATAAACAGCTTTGTAAGATGTAATTTCAAGCTAAAATTTAATAAAAAATCTACTGTATGTCATAATTATTAATTGTAAATACAACCTTTAGCGTGCCGTCATTATAAAAATATTTATACAATCGTATACGAGAAAATTAAATTATGTAAAAGCTCTAATGCGGTTCAGATCTTGAAAATTGTATGTAGTAGTTAACTACGAGTTTCGTAGTTTTAAATCTGTTAAATAAGATTGTGTGTTGATGCTTTTTTTAAGATTGGAATCCCTTACCAGGTAATAGCATAACTTCTAATACAGACAAAATGAATGCCTCATATTATCATACAGTGGTAAATAGCCAAGTGACTTGTCAATTAGAGTATTACAATACTAATTCAATTATTCTTGAATCATCCAGCCCGATTCGTAAGCGCCTCTCCTTGAGGGTGTTGGACTTAAAATCACAGTTATTCCTTCACGTATCAACGAAGAATCTATTTGCAACCTATTGCTATAGAGCGAAAGTAACGTTGATGCTGGATTTTTAGCTAAAACTCTAGCGCACGTGAAGGCTGAAGAAGTCGCCTTTAGCAAGAATAAGTCAGTTACTATCGCCGCTGACCAAACTATAGAATTAATAGGTATAATTTATAACAAACCACATAATTTGGCTTAGATAACGTAAAATATGCTTTCATTAAGTGGTGATATGCATACACTACAAAGTTTAATAGTTATAACGATAGAGCGGTTTATAGTTTGATCTTACATTGATATAGCGCAAGTATGGTTTAGGATACTTTCACCAGAATTTGTTGAACGTTATTTTGAAGTTGTTGGTAATGAGGTTACTACTAGTGTTGTTGCTATGAAATAGAAAGAAACGGTGCATATTTGATTGAAAAGATTAAAAGTGATTACTTTACTGTTCTCGGCTTGCCACTATTACCATTATTAAGTTTCATACGAGAGCAATGCTTAATAGCAGGCTAATTTGAGACAAAGCAAATCGCTTTAAGTAACGAAAGATTCACAATGATGTTAATTGGCCTAACAGGTTCCATAGGTATGGGAAAATCAACAATAGCTAACAGGTTCCGAAGCTTTAATATACCTGTCTTTAATTCGGACGAGATCGTACATGACTTATATGAGTCTGAAGCTGTTAAGTTGATTGAAAGCGCGTTTCCAGAGACAATTCGAAATGCGAAAGTAGACAGGGATTTACTTAGTCAGGAACTAATGGCAAATGACAATGGTTTTGAAAAGCTGCAAAGTATAGTTTATCCATTGGTATACAAAAGAAAGTATGATTTTATAAACCGTCAATTTAAAAGTGGCTCAAAAATGGTAGTTTTAGAGGTTCCATTATTGTTTGAGACAAACTGCGATGCGAAATGTGATGTAAATTTGGTTGTATCTGCGTCCTATAATATTCAAAAAGCCCGCGTGTTGCAACGTAACAAAATGTCAGTATTTAAATTTCAACAAATTATTTCACGCCAATTTTCTGATGACGAAAAAAAAAGAAGAGCAGACTTTATAGTTGATACAGGACAATCCATTTATAACAGTTATGCACAAGTTGATTCTATAATTCAATCTTTAAAGATAAGAAATGGTATTGCTTACAATCTATTTTGGAACCCAGAAGTGAAACAATCTTTTACACATACATTTAATTTTTCGGAATTATGAGATGCGCGAAGTTGTTATGGATACTGAAACAACAGGTTTAGATTTTAAAAATGGTGATCGTCTTATTGAGCTTGGGTGTGTGGAAATTGTAAACCGTATACCAACGGGTGTAGAATATCACACATTTATTAATCCTGATGGTCGCAAGGTACATCCTGATGCTGTAGCCGTGCATGGCATATCAGATGCATTTCTTCATAACAAACCATTTTTCAAAGATATTATAGGAAGTTTTTTAGAGTTTATCGGAGTTTCTCCGTTGGTAATTCATAACGCGAACTTCGATATTGGTTTTATCAATTCTGAGCTTACTAGTTTGGAGATGGTACCAATTACTATGGATCGTGTTATAGATACGCTAGCACTTGCGCGACGTAAACATCCGGGAGGCCCAAATAGTTTAGACGCACTGTGCCGTCGTTATGGTATAAATAATTCGAAAAGAAATAAACATAGCGCTATAGTTGATTCATTGCTTCTTGCTGAAGTTTATGTTGAATTATTGGGTGAGCGTCAAGCTGTTTTGGGATTCGGAGAAGAAAATGATAATTTTTCACGATCTAGAACTTTAAATAAACTATATTTTGAAAAAAAAATTAGACCTAGGCCACTTTTAAACCGCTTATCTGAAGAAGATATAAAGAAGCACTCAGATTTTATTGAAACTCTAGGTGTATCAGCTCTTTGGAAGACGCGCCTTTAGTAAGGATTAAACACATCATAGACATCTATAATATTTCTCATCATATACTTATCCTATTAAAATTGTTACTCTTCAAACGGTTTAAATTTGAGTATTGTTTTAAATTTAAAATTGGATGAAGGAAACCATTTCTAAAGATTAACTTTTAAGCCGGTGTATAGTTATTTTATCCCTATGATAGTTAAGGATTTAATCTGGAATCAGAGATAGTAAATCTGAAGGGTTTAGATTTCAGTCTAGTAAGACTGAGATTATGCTGCTAGTAGTTTTAAGAAGTTTATATTTCCTTATATTTATTTCAAAATTCACCGTAAATGTATTGCGAATATAGAATTATTTCATAATTTTATACAATGCTTAGACCATAATCATTAAAAATTATTTGATGAATGTGATCGGATCTTTTTTTTTACTATTTTATATAATAGAATTTATTAACTTTATTTTAGAAATCTAATGAAGCTAATTTACAAAGATTGTACCAGGTCACACTAGCGTCGTTGCTTAACTAATAGCAAAGTAAAACAATTATCCTGAAAAAGACAAAGAATTATTATTTCAAAGATATAGTTGAGCTTAATTTATAGAAGGCATAGTTAATTGACTTTTTACATGTAGAAAATGTTCTAGTCTAAGTAAGACTAAAATAAAATACTTAAAATTTAAAATTACAAAATGTTTACTTATAATTTATTTTCAGCAAAATAATTTTTTTTAAAAGTAGAAGTACATTATTTAAATAGTGCTAAGAATCTATCGAACACCCGTTTCGATCTACCATAATTGATATACCGTTAGAATCTATTCCCCTGGTATTTCCAGGGGATATAAAAACTGAAATATTTTTCAGTAAATGTGTAAGCACGAGTCCCTGCAAAGTAGCGTAAGCAGACTTAGAATATAGAATAAATTTTGTTAGACTAGACGTCATTCGATACATTGTAACTTGAAATTTATCGTTTCGAGAACTGGAAACTACGGCGAGCTTTTTTACGACCGTATTTCTTTCGTTCAACTGTCCGGCTGTCACGTGTTAGAAAACCATTTTTTTTAAGTTCTGCACGCAGCTCCGGCTCAAAGTGAGTAAGAGCTCTAGAAATACCGTGACGTACTGCTCCGGCTTGACCAGAAAGTCCGCCACCTTTTACAGTAGCTACAATATCGAACTGATCTGATCGACCAACCAACTCAAGAGGCTGTTTGAGTAGCATTTGTAGAACCGGCCGGGCAAAATAGGAGCTGAAATTTTTGTTGTTCACTCTTATACGACCGTCACCAGGCTTGAGCCAAACACGAGCAATGGCGTCTTTACGCTTGCCCGTCGCGTAAGAACGACCAAGGCTATCTATTTTCTGAATGTAATCTTGGGTATTGACAGAATTGGATTTTAAATCTTCTAATTCATCTTTCATATCATTAAGCCCTTGTATTTTTTTTGTTCATAGCTACGACGTCAAGTTGCTTCGGGTTTTGAGCACTATGAGGATGCTCCGTTCCCTTGTAAATGCGAAGGTTTCGTAGAAGGCGTTTACGCAATTTGCTTTTATTTAACATGCGCTCAACAGCCTTCATGACAACGCGTTCAGGAAATCTACCTTCGATAATCATTTTAGGAGTTTGCTCCTTAATCCCGCCAGGGTATCCGGTATGATGATAATATTTTTTTTCGTTGTATTTTTTTCCTGAAAATACAACTCTTTCTGCATTTATCACTATTACGTTGTCTCCCATGTCAACATGAGGTGTAAAAGTTGGTTTATGCTTGCCACGTAAGCGAGTTGCTATTATTGATGCTAGGCGCCCTACTACCAAGCCATGAGCGTCAATTAAAATCCAATCTTTGTCAATTTCGCCAGGTTTAGCTGAATATGTTCTCATCGTTGTTACCCTGATAGTTTGTTTATGATACAATCATAGATTTTTTATTATACTCTCACTGACTCTGCATGCAACTGGAATTTTTTTTTAAAATCAAAGAAGTATTGAATGTATGTTTTGCTGTAGATTTATCGTCTTGTGTATTAATTTATATAAAATACTTCAATCTTTTTTGAAATGGTGTTTTTTAAAGTACACATTTCATCACATTTAAGATTAGTGGAGATACTATTTAAGTAGAATGTTTGGTTGTAACTCATGAGACATAACCTACTCACACTTTACATTGATAAATATGAATAAGTTAACGTTTGGTTTAGCAATTATAAATATCGGACTAGGATAACATTAGAATTCTATTGGCGGTTAAGTAAAGTTTAACCTAACGATTACACATAAGCGAATAATAAGTAATTTATTGTTAATTTACAATTATCTTAAACTAGACAGTAATGAGAAATAAAATAGCTTCGACTTCTAGGTATTCCAGAAAGAATATGTGTGCTTTAAAAACTTATATCATATCTACTTTTATTTCTTGTGCTAGTAAGTTAAAATTATATGCTTAGTATTAACTTATAACAAGGATATTTGCGGATGAAACTGACATGGTATGGACATTCAACGTTTCGTGTAGAAATTGCAGATAGTGTTGTACTAATAGATCCTTTTTTAAAGGGTAACCCGTCCTTCGAGGACTCTGGAATTAATTGGATATCTGCTGTTGCAGACACAACTCACATTGCCCTTACTCACGGTCACGATGACCATCTGGGTGATACGGTTGAGATTGCATCAATTAACCAGGCAGTAGTTTTTGCAGCTTATGAGTTAGCACTTTTTCTCGGTTCGAAAGGGGTTAAAAAGCTGGAACCTATGGGGCAGGGCGGTAGAGTAAATACAGAATTCTTTTCACTAGCTTTAACCCATGCTCAGCATTCGTCATCATCAAATGGTGCTTATCTTGGCACAGCTTGTGGTGTAATATTAGAAGAACATGGCGGCACCACTCTTTATCACATGGGTGATACCGATGCTTTTTCGGATATGAAATTAATACAAACTTTGTATAAACCAGATATTGGAATTGTTCCTATTGGTGATAGGTTTACTATGGGCGCGCAAACAGCAGCTTACGCCTGCAAAGAATTCTTTGATTTTAAAAAGGTTATTCCTTGTCATTTTGGTACCTTTCAGAATTTAGATCAAAATGCTGATGTGTTTGTATCTCATATGGACGGTCGCAATGTTGTTATTCCTCAGCTAGGCGTGGCCGTTGATCTGTAGTTTAGAGTATTAAAGATATTTGAGTAGTCATTATGCTCTATTTATAAATTTCTTTAAAAAAAGTAAAAATAGTGAAATAATATTATTTTCTTTTATATAACAGCTTAATTCTTAAGTGAGGGCTTATGGAAATTGAGAAGGGAACTGTGAGACGCATTTCACATCTAGCTCGCATTAAAATTGCAGAAGAAGAAATCAAAGATATTCAGCTTAAATTATCTAGGATATTATCTTGGGTTGAGCAGCTTGATGCAGTCGATACATGCGATATTAATCCAATGACTAAAGTTGTTGATTTGGAATTACCGTGGCGTCAAGATAAGATCTTTGAAGGTGGAAATGC
>JABSQE010000187.1 GCA_013214245.1 Hyphomicrobiaceae bacterium | reverse complement strand
TTCTAACCCCCTGTGTGTTTCGCGATGCTATGCGCACATCGTGAACGGGACAGCGAATGAGTTTACCCGCATCTGTTACAAGAATGATCTGATCGCCTTCTTCTATGGGAAAAGCCGCTGCAACGCAACCGTTTCGTTTATTTGTAATCATTGCCGCAATGCCTTTACCTCCGCGGCCAGAAACACGGTATTCATAAGCAGAAGAACGTTTGCCATAACCACGTTCGGATAGTGTTAAGATGAATTGTTCCTTACCAGACAACTCGGCAAAGCGCTCCGAAGTGATTTCACTGCCTCCCGTATCCTCGTCGGTTTCGAGATCTATCTCAAAAACATACTCACTAACGTCACCAGATTGTGCACGTCTAATAGCAATAGCCTGTTTTAAGTAGGCTGAACGCTCCAGGGCTGAAGCCTCAACATGCCTGAGGATCGACATGGAAATAACACTATCTTCGCTGTCAAGACGTATACCGCGCACTCCAGTAGAATCACGCCCCTTAAACAGACGAACATCTGTGACTGGAAAGCGAATTGCTTGTCCACCCGATGTTGTTAACAATACATCATCATTTGGTGTGCAAATTTCAACGGTAATAATCTGGTCTTTTTCCTCAAGCTTCATTGCAATCTTACCGTTACGATTGATATTCTCAAAATCTGACAAACTGTTGCGCCTTACATTACCAGACCTCGTAGCAAATATTAACTGAAGACCACCTTTACTCGATAAGTCTTCTGGTAATGGTAAAATCGTAGTGATCACCTCAGCATGCTCTAGAGGAAGAAGGTTGATAAGAGCTTTGCCTATCGATTGGGGATTAGCTGCTGGCAACCTCCACACTTTCATACGATAGCACATACCGCGGGAAGAAAAAAATAGCACAGGGGTATGTGTGGAAGCTATGAATATTTGAGTCACAAAATCTTCATCACGCGTGGTTAGTCCTGAGCGTCCCTTTCCACCACGTCGCTGAGAACGATATGTTATTAAGGGGACACGTTTGATGTAACCGCGATGTGTAACCGTTACCACTACATCTTCACGCTGAATTAGGTCTTCATCATCAAAATCACCGACAGCATCAATGATTTCTGTAAGCCGAGGGGTGGCGAAATCATCACGGATAGCCAGTAGCTCCTCAATGATCTTGTCAATAATACAACTACGACTAGACAGCGTATCAAGGTGTTGTTTGATTTCACTAGCAAGTTTGTGCAGATCGTCACCAATTTCATCACGTCCTAGTGCAGTTAGACGCTGCAGGCGAAGATCAAGGATTCCCTGTGCCTGCTCCATACTTAATTTGATCGTACCGTTTTCTCCCAGCCGGTGACGCGGATCGTCGATCAGCTGGATCATGGGAATCATATCTTTCGCTGGCCAATTCCGTATTAATAGTTGATCGCGTGCTACATTAGGAGTTGAGGCGTAACGGATAAGATTTATGACTTCATCAATATTCGCAACTGCGATCGCTAAACCAACAAGTAGGTGCGCACGCTCACGTGATTTGCGCAACAAATACTTAATGCGTCGACTAACAACGATTTCACGAAACTGACAAAACGCGGCAACCATATCTCTAAGGGTCATCTGCTGGGGTCGGCCGCCATTTAAAGCCAATATATTTGCACCGAAAGAAGTTTGCAGATCTGAGTAACGCCATAACTGATTTAAAACTACATCAGCAATAGCATCTCGCTTAAGTTCAATAACAATTCGCATGCCTTCACGGTTAGACTCGTCCCAAATATCCGCTATGCCCTCTATTCGCTTGTCACGTACGAGATCGGCGATGCGCTCAATGAGTACTCGTTTGTTCACCTGATAGGGAATAGCTGATGCCACAAGAGCATAGCGATCTTTACGAATTTCTTCCACCTCAACCTTAGCACGCATTATAATAGATCCGCGACCCTTATGGTAGGCATTTAAAATACCACCGCGGCCAAGTATCAGAGCACCTGTAGGAAAATCCGGTCCTTTGACTATTTCACATAATTGCTCAATTGTGATATTAGGGTTCTCGTAATAAGCAATGCATGCACTGATGACTTCTCCAAGATTATGTGGCGGAATGTTTGTTGCCATGCCGACAGCAATACCACCTGCACCATTTACAAGTAGATTAGGAAACTTAGAAGGAAGTTGTATGGGCTCTTTCATTGAACCATCGTAACTGTCTTGAAAATCGACAGTATCTTTGTCTAAATCATCAAGCATGAACGTTGAAACCCTAGACAGACGACTTTCAGTGTAACGCATGGCCGCGGGCGGATCACCGTCAACTGATCCAAAATTACCCTGACCATCAACTAATGGTACACGCAGTGAAAAATTTTGTGCCATTCGGACTAATGAATCGTAAATCGCGCTATCGCCATGCGGATGATAGTTTCCCATCACCTCACCGACCGTCTTCGCGGATTTACGGTATGGACGGTCGTGTCGATTGGCAGCTTCGTGCATAGCAAATAATATACGTCGATGAACAGGCTTTAAGCCATCACAGACATCGGGAAGCGCACGGCTTACGATTACGCTCATCGCATAATCAAGATATGAACGTTTCATCTCGTCAGTTATAGAAATACCACGCACATCATTTGATTTACCACCTTGCGGTAGACCTTTATCGTCGCGATCAGCCAACGTTTGTCCTCATTTTTAATCTGTTGAACTGCACAAATGATTTCTGTAAACCATATCACGCAATTGGTGTACATACATTAACATCAGTTATATGATTTAGAAAAAATTTACGCTTCGTATATAATTAATACCTTGGCTCTAAATGGTTTGCAAAACGAAAACACCGTGTTGACAACTACGGTTATCATCGCTTTTCAGACTTTATAGCATAGTAAACGCGAAGCGCAGAATTTCTTTGAAAATGTTTATATACAAACATGTTACTATGTCAGCATACAAACTCGCGCAGGGTGCGTTATGATAGAAACTTTAACAAATTTTTATCACGAAAATTTTATCTCGCCTAGAAAGATTATACTTAATATGGCTTGTTATAGCCACGGACCAGAATAGGACTTATAAGGATTATTATATTACGATTATGGTATCTAATTTTTCGCAAATGACTACTTGCAAAATTAATGGCCGTAAAATTCACCATGAAAATAAAAAATAGAGGATCAATGCTATGCTACATCTAAAACTTCTGCTTTCTATATCATTCATAATAGCTTGTTGTGTAGGGGGATACGCGCGGGCTCAAATTCCAGACGGAACTTTTTTTATAGTGCAAAAGGCTAATCAATACCTTGCTGCAGATCTACTACTTAAAGCCAAAATACATGATTCTAAAGGTAATATTTTCGGTGATGTAGAGGATCTTATTCTAAACGAGAACAATCAAGTTGAGGGCGTTATTATTGGTATTGGGGGATTTCTCGGAGTAGGTGAAAAACGTATTGGAGTACAATATAAAGCATTACAGTTCACAAACAAGAATGGTAAAACGGTATTATCTTTACCCCTAGCCACAAAGGAATTACTTCAAACTATCCCAGAATATCAGAGAGCTAAGCCCCCTAAGTCGTTCTTAGAGAGCGTCACCGAAAGGGCTAAAGAGCTATCTAGTAAAACAGCAGAAAGTACCAAAGATGCCTACGACAAAATGAAAACTGCAGTCCAATCTGGCACCGCATATGAACAGGCCAAAGAAGCTGCTGCTAACGTGTTTAAATAACGTAACTCTAAATTCACGTTAGGAAAAGTGGTGCGATTGCTCAGCAAGTCGTGAGGGCGTTACTTTTTACGTTTAGATATGCTGGGCAATATTGAAAAGCGCTGTATGGTGGTTGAGTGGCTACTCAAATCAGTAAGTAAGGATATCTTTGTTCAAACCGCGCTGTAAGACCAAGCTGTTTGCGTAATTAAGAAGCTCCCCGTGTGTCATTGTGAAATCTGACTCAATCCACCTATCCTTAACTAATTTCATAACTATGCCCATATCAAAACCAGGAGTGACACCGATAGCAAGCATATCATTACCATTAAGAGGTAATTTAGGTATGGACCAAGTGTCAATTAACTCTAGAATGTTAGACCACTCTGGGTCTTCTTCTCCGTTGGAGGCCGCACACTTTAGGTAATTTATACGCTGTCTAACATTATCTCTTCCATTCTCGTACATCAACACCCGTATCAAGTGAGGGCTCGATAACTGAGCACAGGAATGCAACGCAGTGGCAATGTTTTTTATTTCTTTTTGCATAATTCTCGACAAATTAAGAGCTTCAATAACTCGATCTGCATCCTCTTCTACGGCTAAACAAAGAGTAGCTAAGCGGACGGAAGCAGGAGAATTAGGTGTTGTTTTGATTAGTCTAGCTAGGTATTCTAAACGCGGTGCAAATGGGAGAAATACACTCAACAATCCATGGTTATTCATTGCACTAATTGCTGTTATTGCGCGCGGAGCAACTAGTAATTTAAGGAATTCTTGACTCACTCGCTCACGCGAAAGCTTACGAAGCCCGTTACGTCCACGAACACAGGCCTCTAAAGCAAGTTGGTCAGGAGCACCCTTGCCATATTGCGCGAAGAGACGAAAATAGCGTAGAATGCGCAAATAATCCTCATTAATTCTGCAGTCAGGACAGCCGATAAATCTTACCTTGAAAGTAGAAATATCTCGCAAACCATCCAAAGGATCTAAAACGTTTCCACGCGCATCACAATAAAGAGCATTTATTGTGAAATCGCGACGCTGCGCGTCTACCTTCCAATCTGTTGTAAAACGCACGGAGGCATGCCGGCCGTTTGTTGTCAAATCCTCACGCAGAGTTGTAACTTCGAAGGCCATACCTTTGCTTTTAACCAGAACCGTACCGTACGATAATCCCACAGGCACAACGGTAAGTCCAGCTTGCGTAGCTGTTATAATAACCTCCTCCGGTGTTGCCGTGGTTGCAATATCTATATCTGTAACTGGATGACCTAACAACGTATTTCGTACTGCTCCACCGACTATGCGAGCTTCGAACCCTCTTTGCTCAAGGACACTAAGTATGTGCTGCGTTGCTGTATTTTCGAGCCAATCCGCACCTGCCAGTGAAGTATGATAGCCTATTTTCTGATAAGAAGAGAACCGTGTCATTGTCGTTGTCCTGGAACGATTTTTCCTTCTTTATATATGGGAGGATGATAAACTTCTCCTGGCTTCCCGCCAGTATATGTGGAGAAGTATGCTAGACTACATATAACACAAACAAGTCCTGCTAGATTAAGCCACACTAATGGGCCCCGATTGAATAACATTTTAGCATTAAGAATAGATAGTTTGCGCCTTAATATCATGGTCCCTGTTAAGTACAAAATAGTGGGTAACAAAAATAAAATGATGTTCAGCAGTACGATGCGGATCATATATGTTTAAACCTTCCATGCAAATTACTAATTATCCTTGCGGTTATCTCCAGATAAAACTCCTAACTTATGATATAACATAGTATGATATCAAATAATTTTACCAGATTGACCTTTGAATTTCATGGTTGTTGCCATTCATAAGAAAATCGAGTGATACCTCAAAAGCTTCATGAACTTCTGTAGGATCTAGCCGAAGTAAGAAGTCTGGTGTAATCATTGCAACAAGCGGTACTATATGGAAGCCTGTTGCCGTTGAGGAACCATCTAAATCACCCGATGGTACAATAACGTTAGACTTCAGACTGACCTCTTCTTCCGTTTCACTTAAAGCAGCTGCTGCAGGAGGAATTTCGTACACTTCATATGATTACTCGTCTATGGTTATAAATCAGGTATCGCTTTGCTATGCAATTCGCTTCATCTGCTTATCCGAAGGCCACTATGCCAGGGTATTGAGCAGTGCGTGCACTAAAGCTGCCCGAAACCGACGCTCTGTCCACGATACACAATGTACATTATCCGGCACCACCATGAGTAAATCTACCTCTATAAACTCCGAAGCATACCTAACGCATTGTATGTACTCATAAAGACTTATAACACAATACTTGCTTACCGCTCATAGCCGTAAAATAACTGATCAAAACATTTCTAGGATTTGATATAAAAGAGCTAAGCAAAAATTATTGATCAAGAAGGTATATCTTATATTTTCAGATTCATCGATAAAGTATTAAGAAGGTAGCAATGCGTAACATCAGGTGCATTTTATTTACTAGCTCTGCAATCGTTGGATTTGTACTGCAGATTGTTGTGGTACTAGCATTAACAAGCGAAAAAGTCAGTCCTTTTTTAGATCAGTTGAATTCAACAGAAAGAAAAATGTTCGAAACTTGGTATCTAGCGCAGATTGCTCATAAGGGTGCTCTTACTACATATTGGAAACGTATCGAGCGATTACGTCAACATCGACGCAATAAAAAAAAAATCAGGCAAGTACTCACTAATCAAGATTATGTCATAAATTTTCCTCCCAAATATAACGGGCCCAAATTAAATACAAAGTTATTACACAATTGGTACGCTTTTAAGCGTAAGAGCAAGAAGCCACGCAAGTTTCACAAAGACAATCTTCCTGATATGTCTGACTACCTTAGAAGTGCTAAGCGCCACTACAATTTCGTACCAGAGCGTATCCATGAGCATGAGTACAAACGCCGATATGCCATAGAAGCACTCTCCTACGGCTTAACCAAGGATCAGGTTGTCCGTATTTTTGCGCTTGAAACCGGCGGTAATGGTACCGCAGATATGCAAGC
>JABSQE010000186.1 GCA_013214245.1 Hyphomicrobiaceae bacterium | reverse complement strand
TCCGGGGCAGGACAGAAAGGCATGGATGAACTTTGGCACCAAACCAAAGGCAAATACGTTCCGGGCCAAGAAGTAAGCGCTCACAAGTTTACAAAAGAAATCGCCTTTAATGTTATTCCTCACATCGACGAATTTATGGAGGATGGGTATACTAAAGAAGAATGGAAAATGGCGGCTGAGACGAAGAAAATACTTGATCCAAATATTAAATTAACAGCTACATGTGTTCGTGTACCTGTTTTCGTTGGCCATGCAGAAGCAGTGAATATTGAATTTAATGCCCCCATAACTGCAGCAAATGCACGAAGTATATTGCGTAAATCACCAGGAGTGCTGGTAATCGACAAAAGAAAAGACGGCGGGTATGCTACACCTCTGGAGTGCGCAGGTGAGTATGCAACATACGTTAGCCGTATTCGCGAAGATATAACCACAGAAAATGGACTTTCTATGTGGATTGTTTCAGACAATCTGCTCAAAGGAGCTGCGCTTAACGCAATACAGATTGCTGAAACCGTAATAGATCAGGGATTAGCACCAAGAAAACCATCTAGCCAAAAATAGAACTTGTTATATCATGATACACTCACGCAGCAATGCCCTTATCGACATTGCTTATCCATTCTCTAATAGTATAAAAATCAGGCGGCTTGCCACTGCCCAAAATACGCTGTCCACTACGAGTTGCTGCAAATTTAAGTATTGATTCGTTTATCTCTGCTGCATCGGAAACAGCAATGTTTTCCGGCGAACGATAACCTGCACCTATGCAAAGCTGCGCATGCGTAACACGTAATCCTGGAATATGTAACATTAAACGAGCTTGATCTTGCCAGTCGAGAATAGCTTTTCTATTCACATAACGTATGTTTAGCTTGCCAGCTAGATTCTGAGGGTCTGCACAAAGAAGATCCTGAATAGTCACGATACCAACTGCTTCTAAACGAACTGCCGTCTTTGGCCCCACTGATGGACCAGCTCCAACATGATCTGAAAGCCTGAGGTGCGGAGCCTTGTCATCACTTTTCTGATAAGCAGGAACTCTCATAACCTTGTTATCCGGTTCGTGTAGCCCCTGAAAATCCTGAAGCTCGTGAAGATCATGAAGGTCAATAGTGTTAATTGACGACGAATTTTTTGGACCGACACTTTCTAATGAAAAGCTATCACTATCTACATTGAGCGTCATACCAGGTTGGAAATAGTTTTCATTCGAACGCTGTGTAGCTTCACTTAGTGCAGAGCTTTCTTTCAATCTAGGGGGGGATTGACACCGCTTTGCGCGTTGTGCCTCCCTTTCAGAAGCAAGAGGTAGCAGAACCTCTTGTGTATGCAGGTCCCGAATGACTTTTTGTTCTTCATTCATAGTTTGGTCGATACGTCCTATCTTCTCGAACTCTTCATACATGTGACGAAGAGCTTTCAGCTCTTTTGCATTGCTCAGTTTATTTCCAACCAATTTACGCGGAGCACGCAACATAGCGAGAAGCGTTTTAGAGGTGCTCGGAAAGCGTGGAGGAAGCTGCTGAGAATCTTCAAACGCGCGATCTAGAATTCTTGAGAGTCCATAACTTGCATACACTAAGAGTTTGCCAATAAGACTGCGGCAGACCACGTCTAATCCCTGACGTGAATTGGTTATACCGACACGAAAATTATATCCAGAAATTATAGTCTCATAATGGTAATTGGCGAATTCGGCCCCGTTTATCACCATTTCTTTGAGCCATGTCTCACTGCTACCAATGTAAATGTCAGGCTTTTCAGCTTTGAGACCTCGTTTGCGTAAGTCGCCGTAACATCTAGAAATTAACCATTCCACTGCCTTATGAATATTGTTTTCAGCGTCACATTGAGCTGTATGAAGCGGATTTATGGGGTCCGTATAATAGTGACTGAGGACACCTGCGCACCAAGCGGCTTGCTCCCAGTTGCCTCTTTTTAATTCACCGACTAATAGATTATACCAGCTTTCAACTTTCTCTGGAGCGCCACCCCAGTAGTTATCTCGCACATGTAGAACATGATTTTTAAAATCTTTAAACTCGAGATCAGGCGCTCTTGAACCCGAAAGATAGAGTTGGGCGTGATTCAAAAAGAGCGATTGCCAGGCAGACGCTTCGTCTGTTTCCAGGTAACGCAATGCATCTAAGGCAAGTTTTTCATGTGTGTCATTTGCATGGGTGGCATAAATTATATGAAAGAGTAAATTCATGGAAAGACAGTCCGTTGCTTTTTATGACGGTTCGTGAATACTGAAACTCAACTTATATGAGTCGAACTAGCTGCACTAACAGTGGTTTCTAATCGCCCACATAAAAATCCCTTTAGACTTATATATTTCGTTATAAAGTATGAAAGATGCTTAATTAAATTTTATTCGAGCGAGTTTTTGGCACAATATTACAATTGCATAATTTGTTTTTTCAAAATTAAAATTATGTCACAAAGCATCAAACTTCCACTTTTTTTAAGCATACTTCTTATTACCTGCGTAACAAATAAAACTTATACTTATTAGGTAGTTGTTACTTTGTACAGTTGATGGAAGTATCTACTGACTTTGACGAACAACTCTAACTGATCTCAAGCATTAGTCATTTATTTACTTTCGGAAAAAACTTTATTTTTGTACTTCAGAAAAATTTGGCTATAGAATTTTACAATTTGAACCTGTCAGATGTGAGAGTGAAAATATGGTCTGCTTAAGATAACATGTGCGAATCACTTGATTGTTATGGAAGAAAAGGTGAAATAAGTGTTTGTAAAACTAACTCGTCGAAGTATGGCGCGCTATAGACTTGGCTATTACCTTATAAAAACCATATACAACTATCAGCTCCAAAGAATTTGTAGTTAGTTTATACTTCTAACTCTCAAAGTGTTGTTTAACAGCGCGTAAAACGGATTATAGTAGAGGCCAATACATAATAAAAATTTCTGCTCAATAAATGATATGTAAGCGTTATTGCTCGCCAAGCTTTGCATAGTCATATAACATTAATTAAATCATATATTGAGTCTGAAGTAGTACATAATTTACACAAAAAAATTTTTCTATGCGAAAATTAACTCACTATCCACTTTGTCCAAACTCTAGATCAATACGGTTAGCTCTTGCAGAACTACGACTTGACTTTGAGCTTGTATATGAAGAGCCATGGATGTGGCGCCCAGCTTTTATGGCAATCAATCCATCGGGTGCTTTGCCGGTTCTAGAGCTTGACAAGAACGTTACAATTTGTGGTGCTTATGCAATATCAGAATATCTTGCTGAAAGCCATCCGAGCGACCCCGTAGATAATGGCCCCCCTCCCATTTTACCAGGTAACTTAGAAATAAAATCTGAGATTCGTCGCTTAGTTGATTGGTTTCATTTAAAGTTTAATAATGAAGTGACCCGCGAAATCCTTTACGAAAAACATTTTCGTCGCTTTGTAGAGAAGCATGTTCGAGCACCAAATTCAGAAGCTCTGAGGACCATCGCTCGCAATCAGCGTTATCATCTCGAATACATATCTTTTCTAGCTGATCACCGTAGCTGGCTTGCTGGCATTCATCTAAGTTTTGCTGATTTGGCGGCAGGTGCTCACATCTCAGTGTTAGATTACCTTGGTAATATTGATTGGCGTGATTATCCTTCTGCTTCAAGGTGGTATGCGCGTTTAAAATCTCGACGATCTTTTATTTCTATTTTAGAAGATGACCTTCCCAATCAACCACCGTCACAGCATTATAAAGATTTAGACTATTGAGTAGAAACAAAATACCGTACCAATCTAAAAGCACGATCTATAGAAGTAGTAAAGTTGAGGAATTATTGAAGAAAGACGCTGCCATTTATGGTTTTGATGTGCTAGGTATAACCAATACTGAGGTAATTCATGATTCGAGCAAGCATCTAGTGGACTTTTTAAGGCTTGGTCGTCACGGTGACATGGAATGGATGGTTGAGACCGCTTCTAGACGTTTTTCCGCTAAACATCTTTGGCCAGAATGTCAATCTGCAATACTTTTAGGTATTAGCTACGCTCCACCGCACAATCCTTTGCAACGTGTGAGCCAATCACAAAAAGGTGTAATTGCCTCATATGCCAAAGGCCGAGATTATCATCGTGTGATCAAGGGACGGCTTAAGCAGATTGCAGAGCGCTTTTCATCACGCAGTGGGAATGATGTGAAGGTATTTGTCGATACCGCACCACTTATGGAAAAGCCATTAGCTGTCGCCGCCGGTATAGGATGGCAAGGTAAGCATACTAATCTTGTATCACGTGAATTCGGCTCGTGGTTGCTACTTGGGTGCATTTTGACAACGGCTAATCTTCATCATTCAAACCCTCATAACGATTGCTGTGGCAATTGCAAAAAATGCTTAGATATTTGTCCTACGAACGCTTTTCCTGCTCCTTACCAACTAGACGCCCGACGGTGTATAGCCTATTTAACAATAGAATATAAAGGCCATATTCCTATTGAATTTCGGGAAGATATAGGTAACCGTATTTTTGGTTGTGACGATTGTCTCGCTGTATGTCCGTGGAATAAGTTCGCGGCTGCAGCCCAAGAAGCAAAGCTTAAGGCTAGTTTAGATACTGATGATCCTGAATTGGCTGAATTGGTTGACATGACCGAATTTGGATTTCGAAAACGATTTTCTGGTACAACCATAAGACGAACTGGATATCATCGATTTATGCGAAACGTTCTAATTGCGATAGGCAATTCAAAAAATCGTGCATTTGTAAAATCAACCTCTTACCACCTCCATAACAATTCTCCTCAAGTTCGTGCAATGGCAATTTGGGCATTGAGAAATTTACTAGAGTACAATGAACTAAACCAATTATCAAAATCGTACTTCTTTATCGAGAAAGACCAATATGTACGAAATGAATGGATTTTAGCACTAAATTTTCGATAGTAGCTTCAACTTTAAAAAAAGGAAACTCCTTTGTGACGAAAGTTTTTTTTTTCGGACTAGGTTATAGCGCTTCTTTTTTTGCACGTATTTGTATAGCACATGGCTTTAAAGTTTTTGGAACCGCGCGTTCTGAAAGTAAAGTCTCTACCCTAAGAACCGCTGGTATAGAAGCTTTCGGTTTCAACAGTAACAGGCCAACAATTTGTCTGGATAATACAATTGCACAGGCTACACATATTGTTATTTCCATTGCGCCAGATAAAAATGGAGATCCAGTTTTAAAGCACTACGCAAAGCAGATCTCTGAAAGTAAAAAAATATCTTGGATTGCTTATCTCTCTACCATCGGTGTGTATGGTAACCATTATGGCGCTTGGATTGATGAGAATACTGTTGTTGCTCCGGCCTCAGAGCGCAGTGTTCACCGTCTTAATGCTGAGAATGCCTGGATAAATCTTGCTAGATCTGCAGGAAAATCATTACAGATTTTTCGCCTTTCAGGCATTTACGGACCAGGCCGCAGTGCAATAGATAAAATTAATACCGGTAAGGCGCGACGATTGATAAAACCTGGGCAGGTTTTTAACCGTATTCACGTGCATGATATTGCAACCACCTTGCTTGCTGGGATAAAGAAGCCTCAATGCACAGGTATTTTTAACGTTGCAGAT
>JABSQE010000185.1 GCA_013214245.1 Hyphomicrobiaceae bacterium | reverse complement strand
CAAGGGCCATGCTAAGTGAAGTGAGTATATTTCGTTCGTCATCAACCAGAGCGATCGTTTTTTTATCTTTCATATCTTTTAGACCTTCATTAGTCGGATTTCCACTTGTAAGTGTATACTCAAAATGCGAGTGATGCGTTAAATCACACAGTCTTAGCAGTATCATTGTACTACAACGCATGTATCCACCTGGCTTTATAAATGAAAGCGTTAAAGATAATTGGCACAACGATAATCTGTCGTTAAATACTACTTGACATTCAATCTTACTCATATTTTTAAAATGATAAAATCTTTATTGAATTATGCTATGCTTAAGAGTCTGTTCAACTACTAGAATAGACTACTCCATTACGGTAACCATTTTCACAAAATGGCCGGTAAAAGCATGACGTTGATGATATTTTGAGCATTTAAACCATTGTGTAATAGCACTAATTGGCAACATAGTGTCTTGTGTTTTACTCACCTGACATGTGCGTTTTATCAATTTTATAGATGGCCGAATAAAGAATACGCAGGCTTGCTAACGGAGGAAACAAATGACAACAGAAATATTTCCAATTTCTGCGACTGCTTCTATCAAGCATAATAATTCCGTTGCGGAGCTTGTTGAGCTTGCTATTCGCGGTAGGGAAGGGCGGTTGGCGCAAACGGGCGCTTTTGTCTCTGAAACTAGAGAACATACAGGACGCTCGGCTCTAGATAAATTTATTGTACGTGATGAAGCTACATCGCAAACAGTGTGGTGGGATAATAATAAAGAACTCTCCTCACATTATTTTCAAGCTATATATGAAGATTTTCTCGAGTATGCTCGAGAAAAGGATCTATTTGTTCAGGACCTATTTGCAGGAGCTGACCAAACGTACCAGTTAAAGACGCGCGTCATTTGTGAAAAAGCGTGGCACGCGTTATTCATTCGTCATTTGCTACGCCGTCCAAAGATATCTGAACTCAGTGGTTTTAGTCCAGAATTTACGGTTGTAAATTTTCCAGGTTTTCGTGCTAATCCTGCTCGACATGGCTGTCGATCAGAAACAGTAATAGCGTGTAACTTTACGAAACGCCTAGTTTTGATAGGTGGTACTTTGTACGCCGGCGAAACGAAAAAGTCAGTTTTTTCATTTTTAAACTTTATTATGCCAGAACGTCATGTCATGCCAATGCATTGTTCTGCCAATGCTGGACGCAGTGGGGATGTAGCAATTTTCTTTGGTCTTTCTGGAACTGGCAAAACAACCCTTTCAGCTACATCCGAGCGGACACTTTTAGGTGATGATGAGCATGGCTGGTCGCCCAACGGTGTGTTTAATTTTGAGGGTGGTTGTTATGCAAAAACAATTAGACTATCTGAACAGGCAGAGCCTGAGATTTGGGATGCCTCCAATCGCTTTGGTACTGTGCTAGAAAATGTGATTTTGGATAAGGATACTCGTAAGCCTGATTTCAATGATAATAAGCTCACTGAGAACACAAGATCTGCATATCCATTGCACTATATTAGTAATGCGAGTACTACGGGTTTGATGGGGCATCCTAAAAATATCGTAATGCTATGTGCTGATGCATTTGGTGTCTTGCCACCGATTTCTAAACTCTCGTCGAATCAGTCCATGTATCATTTTTTATCTGGTTATACAGCGAAAGTTGCCGGGACTGAAAAAGGTATTAGTAATGAGCCCACTGCGACGTTTTCAACCTGCTTTGGCGCTCCTTTCATGCCACGTCATCCAACTGTTTATGGAAACATGTTGCGCAGACTTATTGCAGAAAATAATGTCGACTGCTGGTTGGTAAATACTGGCTGGACTGGTGGTAAGTATGGCGACGGTCATCGCATGCCTATTAATGTGACACGCAGTTTGTTGGCTGCAGCATTTTCAGGTGAGCTCGATGAATCTAGTATGCGTACGGATTCATTTTTTGGTTTTAAGGTCCCTGTGGAAGTTCCAGGTATAGACGCTAGGATTTTAAATCCACGTGAAACCTGGCAAGCACCGTTAGCTTACGATAATCAGGCTCGCGCACTTATCTCTATGTTTAATAAAAACTTTGAGCAGTTCGTCGATTTTGTTGACAGAGAGGTTCTGGCTGCAGGTCCAGGACTTAAATAACATGTAAAGCCCTGTGAATTGTCCAGCCATTTTAAATAAATTGGCTGGTAATTTCTCATCAGTAGTAGAGTGATGCTATCATGAGACAAAATAACACTGTTATAGCAACGTTTTAGACATAAGCTCGTGCTATTAATGTTTTGAGAATACAGGTGGTTTCATTTGAAAAATACATGCTTAAGAAAGATTTTTTAAAACGCTTATTAAGCAATTTGTACAGAACTACGTCGGTTCAAAATAATTTAAATTACACTTATAACCAGCGACTACTAGCAAAATTATCGAGTTAAATGGTGCTATACTGGTGACTTAAGAAAAGATGTTAAATGCAATGATAATCCAGCTTTTTATTAGATTAGTAGTGAGCCGGTCACTATTGTTTACTTTAGACTTCTAATGTTCACAAGTAATGTTATTAAAATAATGTAACAAGATTAGAAGCTTAGCTCTGTTATAAATGGTTATTAATGAAATCTGTAATAAATAGACTTTAATTTTAGGTAATTAATTAGGTGTGCTAAGCTAATTATGAAAACAGTGGCAAAGTTGAGATACATTTACAGGTATTATCTTTAAAAACTACACAAATCTGAACTTTTCTCTGTAAAAGTCTAGTAGTATGCGTAAAAAATAAACGATACCAGCGAGATTCCTTGCACAGATTTACAAATTGTGACAGTCGATCAGGTTAAACTTAAGTTAACTTAAAAGAATTGACATTCACCTAGGAAATAGGTTGTCAAGATAAAAAAATAAATAAGCAATATTGCTATTTCACATAGAACTTAGATTTCAAAAGAAAGAATGCCGATCTACATTCAAAGTGATCAACTATAGGAAGTAAATTTTGCTCTACGGTACATGAATGCTTTGATTTTTATAACAAAGCAGAAATTTGTGTTTTTTATAGTATTCATGATGAATCAATTCATCAATCACATATAGCTAGTAATTACGTTTCAGAGGAGATGTAGAGTATAGGATTTGAAGAAATTTAATTTTGTATTATCATGAGAATTTTAATGTTATATTTCTATAAAGGCTAAGTTATGATCAAGAATTTTTAAAATAGCACATCTACTCCGAAAGCTGCGAGAATCCATTAGGTAAATGGTCTATAGTAATTGTTATGTAGTTAGCATGAATGATGACACATACAGTGTAATTTTACTCATAACACATTTGAATATGTGAGAGGGGCGATAGATATGGAACTTAGGCAGCAGGCGGGTGCTTTGGTCTATCGATTATGCAATGATCAGAAAATTGAGATATTGCTTGTTACTTCAAAAAAAAAGGGTTATTGGTCTATACCTAAGGGACATATAGAGCCAGGAGAAAAGATGCCCTCTGCCGCCGCTCGCGAAGCCTTGGAAGAGGCAGGAATTAAAGGTGAGGTCTCGATTCACTCTCTAGGATCATATGTAAAAAAAAAATTCTCATAAATTGGTAGTAAACGTCTACCCGCTAAGAACTGTTCGAGAGCTACAAACTTGGAAAGAATGTAGATTAAGACAGCGTAGGTGGTATGGGCAACCAGAGGCTGCTTTAGTTGTAAGAAACAGTGAATTGTCCGAAATTATTGCTAGCTTCCATGTTTAAGCTTTTTCAACAAATTTGACCCTTATCAAGGGTATAACATTAATGCTTTTTTTGATAAAATTTTAAATTTTATAATACACCTAACGTGTATTATTCAATATCATCTTGTATTTATTATATAGGTAATATTTATTGTAAGGTCTTTAGTATAGTCTGTTTCTCACTTGAAATGTTAATGCAATTATTTACTTTGAGAAACTAGGCACCTTGCATTTCTCCACTGATCATTTAATTTCGTAGATACCAAACATTAAAATTTCGATATTTTTTAATATCACAGTTTTTATTTTGAAATATTGTGTATGTCCTTACCATTACATTTCAAATGAGCGCTGTAATCTTTTAAATTGACGGTTCGCGCGCGAACTTATAGTATCTATATTGTCGTGGTTTACAGATGGTAAAGTATTGCAGAGAGGACATAATTAGTGCTTCACTCAATTATGGGACAATAAGTGAAATTTCGCAAGGTATATATAATAGTAGATTTTACTAAGTATTCGAATTCAGCATACAGCAATGTATGTTGAATTGATTTTTAAGAAATAAGATATAACGAGGTCTTAATAACTCAAAACTGTAAAAAATCTTACAATAGAGTGTTAAATAAAATGTTTATTTGCTATCTACTGTTTCTATAGACAAATATATTAAATCTTTTTTTATGATGTAAAATAATTGATAAATTGTTGCCAATGCTTTTTAGTTATACTTTTTGGAGATCAGATTTGCCTACATAGGAATGATTTAATTTTTATCGTTTCCATGGAATTTAATACATCTATCACCTAATTAATGGTTTTAGAAGAGTGCTAATTGGCTTTTTATATTGGTAATCTTTAAAGACTAGTTATAGTTCCGTCTACTATTCGTAATCGACGAGAACCTTAATTTGACTGGTAGATCTTTCGGTTTTTAGTTATAGCATATTAATGTAAAAAAAGAATTTGTTGCTTGTAATGCTTCATCAGTAATGAGCTTTGTCATACTATACAGCACATTGCATGGTAAGAGACGATACGAAGTATGATTATTCTAAACAGAGAGAAGGCTATGTCGAAAACGTTAATGGCATTCACGGTAATCTTTGTAACATTTGTACAAGTGTCAGCAGTTAGTGCGCAGTCCACAAAGATCATAAAAAGGTTTCAAGATTGGGTTCTTTATTCGCATAAAGGAGCTCCTGCAACTATCTGCTTCATTTCAGCTCGACCGCGAGAAAAAAAGCCTAATAAATTTTCAAAAAAAGAAAGTTACTTCTACATTTCAGCCTGGCCCGATAATGGAGTTAAGGCAGAAGTAAGCGTAAATATTAGGAATGAATTACAAAACGGTAGCACAGTGACAGCTCAAATTGGTGGTGCACGCTATAGGCTCTTTACAAAAGGCAACAAGGCATTTGTCGAGAAGCCTTCTGAAGAGATAAAATTGATAGAAGCCATGAAAAGAGGATCATTTATGGTGGTACGCGCAACTTCCAGAGATGGTATTAAAATCGTGGAAACTTACTCTTTGTTGGGTGTGACATCTGCTATCAATTCATTGCGTAAGGGATGT
>JABSQE010000184.1 GCA_013214245.1 Hyphomicrobiaceae bacterium | reverse complement strand
TGTTGATGCTCCATCAATTCTAATCGACACTTCTCCTTTGCCGAGAATATGTTCTAAGCACGCGCGTTCTGAAGTAGGGAGACCTCTTAGATCGATTTTTTGTGATCCACCCTCTTTAACTACGAAACGAGCTGCCTTTGCAACCTCGGCAAAACACAGCATGGCGTCGGAGCTCAATCTTACATTAGGTGCAAACGGTAAATAGGTGCGGTTATCATGCGGTACGTTCATGAAAAATCTCTTCACAGCCTCTAATTGATAACAAAACTTGCTATTGCAGAATAGTTGTCTTGATCACGCACCTTTAAAAGAGTGTTATTGAAAGTGCTTTTTTGGTAGAGGAGATAGAGCAGTGCTTTAGAAACTTTTGTTAACTAGAGGACTCTATCGCTTGCGTTTACTTTTCCATCCACTTCTAAATACAAAAGCTCGAAAGATTTTGTGTATATAAAAAAGCAAGTAGTTAAATTGACATATTTAATTTTTCCATGACAAAATTATGCAAATATAACATGGCCTTATTAAAAGCCATAATTAAGTTTTACTCTCTACGTACTTTTTAAGTGTTAACAACCTAAATCAAGGTAGAAATAGAAATGTATAGATTGCAACAATCTACAGATAGTATTTTATCCGGTTGTCTCACCGGCATCTAGCACAGTTTGTAGGTGAGAAGGAAGTTGAGGACCGCGAGTTTCAAGGTCAGCGAATGCATCATGCAAAGTATCATTACCAGACATAATATTTTGAAGTGCCCTGACTGCTTCCTGGATTTTTAATGCATTAGCCTCAGTTAAAACTTCACGTGCACAGCCTAAGAAAGTCAAAACCCAAGTGCCAGCGAATTGCGGACCTATGAGCATAAGATCAATGGTATAGTAATTAAAACCGTCGGTTGCATGAGCTTCCAAACCATTTACGCTAACCAATTGCATAGGGATACCAACACACATTACAAATTACTCCGTAAGGGGAAAGAAGCGGGGATCCCCTATTCGACACGCGTCTTTCGTGCTAGGCCGCTCACCTTCATAGGTGTCACGCGAGATGGGAGAACTAGTTAGAAGTTGGCGATTGCTGAATTCTTTTTCAGGGAAGACACCATAAACACGCAGCTTCTCTAATGCGATATCAATGGCTAAAGGTATTTGAGCTGCCACTACATCGCGTAACCCTCCACCGTAATCGTCAAGTTCCTCAGGTTGACAACCAACAAGTATCAAATGGTTGGGACAACGCCCTATGAATTGTGCGGTTGCTATTACCTCCTGAAATCCTGTCTGATGCAAACTCAATTTCCTAGCCCCCATAAAACTTGGCACCTCTTTTCCTTCTACAACCTTTAAAGCACCCGGCTCCAAGCCATAATCAATCGCATCAAAAATTAATAACACATCAGACTCTTCAATGAATGGTAACAAGTAAAGCCCTTGGGTGCCGCCATCAAGTAATTTCACCCTTTCTGGAAATGACCAGTTGCGATCTAATATTTCAATACAACGTACTCCAAAGCCTTCGTCGGCCCAAAGCACATTACCAATACCAAGAATCAGCACCTGATTGTTCATAAGATCCCTATTTGCTTTCAAGAGGGTGATTTAGCAATTGAAAATTCCAGAGATAAATCGTTGACCCGTAAATCATAAGTTGTAAGTGCGAAGATTCAAGGAGCTCTTTCAAAGTTGCTCGAAAGTGCTCACGGACGATCATCTTTAAAAGTTCGGTATCCTGAAATCATAGAGGACACTATAGTCTGACGCGACATGATGTCTTCGCGTATGGCTAAATATATGTGGATCATACTAAATATTATTATTATCCACATACCAAGGCTGTGTATTGTGCGTAGTAGTTGTGAATTATTCACAAAATATTTTACTGGACTGAAAAGCACACTAAGCCAGTGATCTGAACCAAGGGCTTCGGCATAGAGTGCAAAGCCTGTACTTATCATAAAAATCATGCCTAGTGTAACAAAAGTGAACATAGAAGCTTGTGCTAGGGGATTATGGCCCACGTACTTTTTTGGTTCTTTCTCGAGAAATAAATACCAACGGATCTCAAAAAGCACCTCAGACCACCAATTTTTGTCGAGTAAAGGTAGTATAAACAACTGCCTAGCGTGATGGTTTCCCTTAAAAGCCCAATAAACGCGCCCCCCAAAACCTATAGTCATTATCATTGCTGCTGCGAAATGTGTAAAGCGGATGTAGCCAAAAGCAAACTGTTGCGTTGCTTCTCCCAGCTGCATGGATGGAGGCGGATTTCCGATAAACCACCCGGTCACACATAGCACTAAAATTGCTATTGCATTAACCCAATGCCAAATGCGTACCGGAACTTCATATACATAGACAGTACCCTTATAATGGTCTTCAGCCTTAACGGGACCAAATAAATAAAGTGCTAACATCACTAAATGATCGCGGCAATAAGTCGTAATAACAATCAAAAGTTTTAAATGCCTCACAAGCCATCGACGGCATGGATTAAGGAAAATATCATAGAAAGATGTGAGCTGTTTCATTAAGTGACCCTCTGCATTAGCGAACCTTGATTCTAACAAGCTCTTTACCTTCATGTGAAATCACGTGAGTCGAGCATGCAAGGCACGGATCGAAGCTATGCAATGTACGAAGTATCTCAACTGGCTCGTCCGGGCGCTCCACAGGAGTATTTAAAAGACTTGCTTCAAACGGGGCAATATTGCCCGTGCTATCGCGGGGTGAACCATTCCAAGTCGTAGGCACGACGCACTGATAATTTTCAATGCGGCCGTTTTTAATTTTAAGCCAATGCCCAAGTGCTCCGCGTGGTGCTTCGGTAACCCCTACCCCTTTAGTTTCTTTAGGCCAAGAAGATGGATCCCATTTACCTATGTTGGCAGTATTCTCATCGCCATTTTTAATGTTATTAATAAGTTTATCGTAGAAATGCTTTTGTAGGCGAGCACAGTATTCGGCTTCTAGTGCTCGTGCGGCTGTTCGCCCTAAGGTGGAGAACAGTGCTTCCATTGGTAGATCCATCTTGTGTAGAAGTCCATCGAGTTGATTTTTTATATCCTTGTGACCACTGGCGTAACCTACAATGTAACGTGCTAAAGGTCCCACCTCCATTGCATATCCCTTCCAACGGGGTGCTTTTATCCAAGAGTACTTAGCGGACTCATCAATCTCTTTAATGTTAGTACGAGTGCCTTTAACGTTAGGACCTAGCTCAAATTTGGCCTCTGTAATTCCGTCCCAGGGATGCAAGCCCTGGCCTGGCTTACTATATTCGTACCAAGAATGATCTACGAATTCTTGTATCTGCTCAGGATCACGGACGTCAACCTCATGAACAGTGGTAAGATCACCGTTGACAATTGCTCCTCTAGGCATGTGAAGCTGACCCGTTAGAAAACCATCTACGTTTTCTGGAATATCACCGTAACTCATCACGGATTGACTAGAAAGACCTCCACCATACAACCAATCTTTATAAAAACCGCCAATTGCAATCAAATCAGGTAGATAAACGTTGTTAACGAAATTTAGCGATAATTCTATAATACTTTTTACCATGTTCAGTCGTTCAATGTTAATTGCACCAACTGCACCAGTAGAATGCACATTAATAGGACACGGTACGCCGCCAACAAGCCAATTAGGATGCGGATTTTTACCGCCGAAAATGGTGTGGATTTTGACAATCTCTTTTTGTAAGTCTAAAGCCTCTAGATAATGTGTTACAGCCATTAAATCCGCTTCAGGCGGTAGTCTATAAGCAGGATTGTTCCAATATCCATTTTTAAAAAGACCGAGTTGACCGCTTTCAATGAAGTGCTTGAGGCGGCTTTGCACATCGTGAAAATAGCCAGGTGATGACTTCGGATGACTTGGTGAAACTTTTTGTTGCAGCTCGCTAGTTACCTTGGGATCTGCTTTAAGTGCATTAACTGGGTTTACCCAATCTAGCGCATGAAGATGATAAAAGTGTACGATATGGTCATGAACTTGAAGATTAAGCTGCATAATGTTACGTATAGAATTAGCATTGTCAGGAATGATAATTCCTAGCGCGTCCTCAACTGCACGGACAGAAGATAAAGCGTGTGTTCCGGTACATACACCACATATTCTTTCGGTAAATGCCCACGCATCACGGGGATCACGACCTTTGAGTATCACCTCTAGTCCACGCCACATTGTACCCGTTGATACAGCATTGCGAATCACGTTATTCTCATCAACGTTAACTTCACAACGCATATGGCCTTCGATTCGAGTGACTGGATCAACCACAATACGTTTGCCAGAGGTGTCTAGGTCA
>JABSQE010000183.1 GCA_013214245.1 Hyphomicrobiaceae bacterium | reverse complement strand
TCCCACAACAGTTAATAATGTAGAGTCCATTGCAATGGTACCAACTATACTGAGACGTGGTGCAAATTGGTTTAGTAGCCTTGGTAAACCCAATAACACTGGAACTAAGCTATTTCAGATTTCTGGACACGTCAAACATCCTTGCGTTGTTGAAGAGGAAATGGGCATCCCTATGCGTGAGTTGATTGATCGTCACGCTGGAGGTGTAAGAGGAGGCTGGCATAATTTATTAGCAGTGATTCCAGGCGGATCATCAGTGCCTTGTGTTCCGGCTAGTATGTGTGATGACCTGACTATGGACTTTGATGCATTGCAACAGGTTAAGTCAGGTCTTGGCACAGCGGCTCTTATTGTAATGGATAAATCTACAGACATTATTGCAGCAATTCGCCGTATTTCTTACTTCTATAAACATGAAAGTTGTGGTCAATGCACCCCTTGCCGTGAAGGTACAGGATGGATGTGGCGTACAATGCAACGTTTGGAAAATGGACAAGCAGAGAAAAGTGATATAGATACATTGCTCGATGTTACTAGACAAGTTGAAGGGCATACAATCTGTGCTTTAGGTGACGCTGCAGCTTGGCCGATACAAGGTCTCATTCGAAATTTTCGTCCTACCATTGAAGCTCGTATAGATGCGGCTCGAATTGCTCAAGAAGCTGCTGAATAGCTAAGATTACTCGGCGTTTATAAGTAGTTAAGAATTATAATTCAGAGAATATTTATGATTTTAGTTATATGGTAATTTGAAAAAGAAAATTACGCTTGATCCTGATCTTAAGCAGTATTTTAAAATGACACCTACTTTGTGGGTGCAGCTTTAAAGCCCCGTTAAAATTATCCTAAATTTTAGACACCAACGGAATGTCAAGCATATAAACCTTTAACTGGCATAAATGATTAGTCTGAACCAAAAAATCTAGACCACCGGTTATCTTTGATAAATTACAGTCTTAAAGTAAGACGTTTGTTTAACCTAACTCGGTGGTTTTTGACATAATCAGCTGCTAAGAGAGCCATTCCAAGACACGTCATATTATAGTCATAATTGAAAAAAATTTCTCATTTTCTCATATTACACTGATTATAAATGTTGAGGTATGTGAACAAGTACAGACCTCTCGGTAATTCAAAGCATTTCTCTAGAAGGAAATTAATTTCTTCAACTATTTACATGAAAATTGTAGCTTCTAACAATGGAATGGATAAGAAATTCTAGTATATCAATTTAATTAGCTCAAGATATCCCTGCATCTCAATAGAGCGTGATAGATAGAGCTTTATAAGCTCGAGTTATATGACTTAATCACGCCTAAATAATGTAGCCTTGACTTATGGGAAGTGAAAAAACTTTAGACTTTAGTTAGTGGCAGTAATATTAACAGGGTTCACAGATATGAATGTGCGCCCATCACGCTTGGTAGAAAACTTAACATGTCCTTGGATCTTAGAAAATATAGTGTGATCCTTACCTATGCCTACGTTATCACCCGGATGGAATTTGGTTCCGCGCTGCCTGCATATTATGTTGCCACTAATAACATGTTCGCCTCCAAACTTTTTTATTCCTAGTCTCTTTGATTCTGAGTCACGTCCATTGCGTGATGAACCACCTGCTTTTTTGTGTGCCATAATGTTAATCCTTAAATAGGCATGTGTAGAAGTCGGGTTATCGACACTGTTCAACAGTAACTTGTTCTTCGAAAACAAACAATGGTTGCTAAACAATAATAATGCCCAAAAAAAGTTCAATTTTAACTGTTACGTATGATACTAAGTTCTAATTTCCATAATTTGAATTTTAGTAAGGTACTGTCGATGACCTTTTTTACGCTTAGAATCTTTTCTGCGGCGTTTTTTAAAGGCTATCAGTTTAGGGCCACGTGTCTGGTTAACAACCTTAGCAAGCACTTTAGCACCCTTAATGAAGGGAGAACCCAGCACTATTTCATATCCACTGCCTACCATCAAAACGTCTGAGAACTCAACTGCAGAACCAACCTCACTTTGCAGACGTTCAATATCAATTGTATCATTGGTCGTAACACGATACTGTTTACCTCCGGTTTTAAATACGGCGTACATGTAAGTTCCTTAAAGTTAGTTGGCACCCTAGAGGGTCAATAATTTCCGTTGCTATACTGGCTAGCTAGTCGTAAAGTCTAAACTAACACTTGCTAGGTGTGTAACACTGATCCATATAAATTTCTCATAACCTAAGTTTCTTTTAATATGAGTATTACAAGGTAACTTGCTTGCTTAAAAAGTCAACATTTCATTATATATTCTAATTAATTATGCTGCATTAAACTCAGATTTTAGGAGTGGGCAAAAGTTAAATTTTGGATGCTTTTCAGAGTATTCTAAGGGGCTTGCTAGGCTTGCATCGAAAATTCAGTCGCGGCACCATGCACACTGTAGTTTGTAGCTAAAAATAATAAAGCCATACGATTTTTAATGGATATCACGCTTTATTCAACTAAACGGAGTGAAAAAATTTGTCTTGCTATGTCCTTGTACGCTGCTTTGAGAGCAGCGCCATCCGATGCATTATAGTAGTAATTTGACGTTGGAGTCGTTGCACAATTTTGCATAGTCTCGCCTGCTGTACTAGTAGAGGAAACGTCAAAGGCTATGGTGTAGATGGTAATGTTCTCATTCTTCATATTGCGACACAATTCTTCAGCTTGAACAGTGGAACGTTCACCTGAGTATTGAGCATTGTAATCACCATCTGTCATTAAGATTGCAATTTTACGAACTTCTTCTCCGGAAGAGGCTGGTTTATGGCCATCCAACCAAAAATCTCTCCATTTAGGAGATAGTACATACCAAGACCAAGCTGTTCCAATGTGCCCAGCGGTGGAACTCCTAACAGTGGTAAAATTATCAATCCGTTTTTTAAGTTCTGCTTTATTATTACTCAATGGCATAATCGGGCTTGATGTCGGGCATACGCGTGATGGATCATAGGGATAGTAATTGTCTATATGAGTAAAGTAATTACCAATATCGGGAGGCTCATCGGTATACCTATTTTCATTATCACGCTCAGCAACACAAGAATATTGATTGCCGACCCCAAAGGGTGGCGTACCTGTCGCAGCTTGAAAATATTCTCGGCCAATATTCACAAAAGTAGAAAAAGGAATGATTGCAATGCGCGATTGGTTCTGTATAAGACCGTCGGTTAATACAGTATCGATCAGAGTTTTGGAGGCTATCTGAAGATTTTCTAATTTGTTATCTTCTCCCATCGATCCCGTTACATCCAACATCATGGATATTTCGGTTTGTCTAGTATCAAGTGCAGCTGTGCTTCTTACATTTACAGGTAGTGTGTCGAAACCCATGATATTTAGAAAGGCTGTATTTATCTTCGAACCCTGAGTATTACCCATCACCATTGAGCTATCTTCGATAAGACTAAAGTTTACAACGTCCGATACCAAATTTGCGGTCTGATTTTCTCTGTAGTACGTCTGCGCAGTTTCAATAACAGTCTCAGCCGTGGTTTCAGGCAATTGCAGAACTCGGCCAGCTGCGAGCACAGCTGTGTCCATCGCAGTCTGTGTTCTGTAAATGGCCATCTGCCACCGTAAGGAGTCGATTGCCACTCCAGCTCCTCCAATCAATAAAAAAAGTGAACCTGCAAATATCATGGAAATAGATCCAATATTATTAGATCTAAAATTTACAATGAATCTAATTAAAGCTGATCGCATAGTTTGTTTTATTCCTTCCTTATAAATAATGTTTTATAATCAAAAAATCTAAACAAAGTTTTAGTTAAAACTATTTTTCAAACTACAAAGTTATTATTTTTTGATAAAACAACCCTATTCAAGTTTTTAACATCTTTAGTTCGGCATGTATTTTAAGGGCGGTACGCAAAGGTATTGTGAAAACAGTGTTTTCAAAAAATAGCTGCAAACTTTTATTGTTTTAAATTAGCTATTGTAAATTTTTAATCAAACAATCTGAATGTTATTGCTTTCCGGTAATATAAGCACTTTTTGACATATTGTTTGAGCCTAATTTATATCAAAAGAATATCACCTACATTCTATTTTAACAACGCTTTCTGGCATATCTATTTTGTTCTCTATTAAGTTAGAAAGTCAGCTGAAAACAGCGATTCATAACAACAACTTCTAATACTCCAACAGATGTTCAATGAGTGCGAAAGTATCCGCAGCGTTTACTTCTCGCCACAAGGTTAATAGTAAGTAATTTATATATTTTCATATGAATATCCGGATAAAACAAAAAAAGCAGTTAGCTCTAACTTTGCGCTTTGCATCTAATTACTGCTTATAACTGAGTTAAACACTTAGTTCGCTAAAGTCTTTGTTGTGCCGATAGAGCAATATAGAAATGCTATTTTATATACAATAACAATTGTTCCTTGCTGAGATTAATTGGTGAATGTATATCATGGCATGCAAGATGGTTGTAGATCGTCTAGACGCTTTACAAAGCTTATTTTATGACACTGATTTTTGTTGGGTAGCAACAGGATATATAGCTATCCAGTAGTTAAAACTAGATCTTCAACTACAGCATTAGTTGCTAAAAGTTGATTTGAATTTACATTTAGCATACACTTATTAAGCAGCAAATTAAGTTGGGGCTATTAGTTATGCATTTTGATATTATACTGTTATTGTACAGTTTTTGAAAGTGATGACTTAGTCATAACAGTTTCTTGCTGCGTGCTTAAAAAGAGCAAACAGTTGACAGATTGAGAGGTTCTAAGGATGGAAGATACGCTGCTACTCCAATCAAGCGGTGGCTAGCTACTTTATGACTTTAGATTTATGGAGATTAGATAAATGGCTGGAGATGTGGTAGGTACTTCAATCGAACAAGGAGCAGTTAGCGGAAGTGTCAATATTTTAAAACTTTGTGTTGGTATGGATTCCATTGAGGACTTAGGCATTTGGCAAACGCAATGCTTAAAACTCAGAAGAAAACAGAACCTTCGACCCTTGCTATATCATGCCACACGTAAAGTCCCAAAACGTAGGACCGAGTTGCTAAATGGTGGTTCAATATACTGGATTATTCGTGGTGCAATACAAGTCAGACAACTGATTACAGGATTTGAGGATGGTCAGAGAGAAGATGGTGCTCACAATTGTCTAATAATACTAAATCCGGAGTTGATAGTGGTACATCCAACGCCACGTCGAGCATTTCAGGGCTGGCGATATCTTGATCTTTGTGATGCACCTCTAGATATGAATCGTATGTCAAATAATGTTTTGGAAGACATGCCACACAAAATGCGACGCGAACTAATCGAGCTTTGTTTATTATAGGGCGCAAGTTGCTTGAAGTTGTTGTTTTACTTCATAAACGCTATTAACTTATAGAGTTAGGCATGTCATACCAACGTTACACAAACACTATCCGAAATCTTAATGTAACGGCTCCATTCATCGGACCAGAGGCGCAAGAGCGGCAATCTGGCATATTATTCAAGGCACGATTAGGAGCCAATGAAAGTGTATTCGGTCCGTCACCCAAAGTGATTTCTGCAATTAAAGAAAATGCAACAGAAATATGGAAATATTGCGATCCTGAAAACTATGACCTTAGGCACGTTATCGCTGAATTTCACGGTGTTAGCTCAGAAAACGTCGTTATAACAGAGGGAATCGATGGTGGTTTAGGCTTAATTAATCGCTTATTAGTTGACTCGGACGAAATTGTGGTAACATCTCAGGGTGCTTATCCTACGTTCAACTTTCATGTAGCTGCTTGTGGTGGTCGATGCATTAAAGTTCCATACAAAGGAAACCATGAAGATATTTATACCCTGCTTGAGAAAGCTAAGAAGTTAGAAGCTAAAATGCTTTATCTTAGCAACCCTGACAATCCTATGGGGACATGGTGGCCAGCTTCAGAAATCGAATTTCTTATCAAACATTTGCCGGGTAATACAACACTAGTTTTAGATGAGGCCTATTGTGATACAGCTC
>JABSQE010000182.1 GCA_013214245.1 Hyphomicrobiaceae bacterium | reverse complement strand
GGGACGGTAGCATCTATGGGTAACGGATCTATTTTTGACATCAAACCTCCCAGCCAAATTTGGGCTCATGATTTACACGGTTTTAGCTGGTTAAGACACTTGTCAACAGTTGGTTCGGAAAAAACAATTATAATCGCTCGTCACTTTATAAACGAGTGGATTGAACGTTATGGTAGCTGGGAGGGTCTACCATGGCAACCAGATGTAGTAGGGCGCCGTATATTTTCTTGGATTGCGAATACAGAGCACGTACTTGGTGGTAGTGCGCCAGACTTTTATGATAAGTTTTTAAAAAGTCTTTCTGTTCAAATGAAATTTCTATCTTCATGCTGGTTTAGTGCTGCTGTAGGACCGCCTAGGCTAACGGCGCTTATTGGCCTAACTGTTGGTGACTTTTGTATTTCTGGTCGCGAAGAGTTTCTTAGAAAGTCAGAGCGTTATTTGGAGCTGGAAGTTGAACGCCAATTTTTCATTGATGGGGGACATATTAGTCGTAATCCACATTTTGTCGTTGACGCTTTGTTGGATCTGATTCCGTTACGTAGTTGTTACTGTTCATTTGACCGGCCACTTCCAGAGAAAATTGCAGAAGCTATTCCTAGAATGTTACGATTTTTACATTTTATGCGGCTCGGTGATGGAAGTTTAGCACGTTTTCACGGTGCAGGTACACCGCCATTCCATACGCTTGCAATGTTGTCTGCCTACGCAGACACTAATACTATAATGCAGGTTGGTATACCAAATATCGCCAGTCAATCGGGTTACATTCGGCTTACGGGTGGAAATGCTATTTTAATGTTTGATGGAAGTAGGCCCCCTCCAATGCAATTTGCAGCAAATGCTGCATCATGTTGTCTTTCTTTCGAATTTTCAATTGGCGCTTATCCAATATTCGTTAATAACGGTACGCCCACAGAACTAGAGAAAGAGTGGCTAGCTAGATCACGTGCAACAGCAAGCCATAATACATTAGTTTTGGGAGCACAGTCCTCATCTGAAATTATTAACCACAGAGCACTACTAAGATTGCTAGGAAATGCTCCTATAAAACTTCCAGAGAAAGTATCTATAAATGTTGAAGGTGATGATAAATGCACGACTTTGGTTGCGCAGCACGATGGCTATTTAAGCCGCTTTGGCTTTCTACATCGCCGCAAACTGCAGCTCGCTAAAAGCGGACATTGGCTTGCGGGAAGAGACCAAATTATATCTTCTCAACAAAAAGTGCGACTGCCACATGATATTTCATTTTCAATACACTTTCATCTCCATCCAATCGTTCGCTGTTTATCCGAAACTTCATCCGTAATACTAGAGATCATTTTACCAAATAATTCCCTCTGGCGATTTACCGCTAAAGGTGCAACTCTTTCAGTAGAAGAGAGCATTTATTATGCTGATCTAATAGGGCCCACACATACGCAGCAAATTGTTCTTCGCGGATCTTGCTTCAAAGACCAGACCGTGCATTGGTGTATAGAAAAAGTGCGATAATTTAGCAACTCTAGCATTTTTATAATTAGATATTTTTTAAAAGAACTAATAGTTTTTTACTATGGCTAGTAAAAGTTGGGTGCATTAAATAATTATATACAAAAAATTACACCAGACTAAAAAACATCATTTTGTTATAAAAGGTAATTTTTAAAAAAAGGATTACATTTCCTATGATTCAGTCTGATCAACATCAAATTCGTATTCGTCGGGCTCTCATATCGGTGTATGATAAAACGGGTTTGGTAAATTTAGCATCTACTTTAAAAAACAGAGACGTAGATATTCTATCTACTGGTGGTACAGCAGAATTCCTTAAAAGCTCTGGCATAGATGTGATTGATGTTGCTAGACATACAGGATTTCCGGAAATAATGGGAGGTCGCCTTAAGACATTACACCCGAAGGTGCACGGTGGTCTACTTGCTGTTCGTGACGATAAAGAACACGAGTTTGATGCAGAACACCATGGAATTGTGCCAATCGATCTTGTGGTTGTAAATCTTTATCCATTTGAAGAGAAGATATCACGTGGTGCTAATTTTGAAACTTGTATTGAAAACATTGACATCGGCGGCCCTGCCATGATTCGCTCTGCCGCAAAAAATTATGAATCTGTTGTTGTAGTAGTGGATACCGAAGATTACGATAAGGTGATTAAAGATCTAAATGAGCATGAGGGCAGTATAAGAAGTGAATTAAG
>JABSQE010000181.1 GCA_013214245.1 Hyphomicrobiaceae bacterium | reverse complement strand
GTAGATTGGGCTGGTCCGCGCGGAACGCCAATCTTGGCAGCTGGAAATGGAATCATTGAGGAAGCGCGCCGACGTGGTGCTTATGGTAACTATATACGCATAGAACATGCCAATGGCTACGACACAACTTACTCTCATATGCATAAATTTGGTCAGGGAATGCGTAAGGGTGTTAAGGTTAAACAAGGGCAAATTATTGGATATATTGGATCTACGGGTTTATCTTCGGGACCTCATCTTCACTATGAAGTACTGGTTAATAAAAGATTCGTAGATCCGCTTAAGATTAAGGTACCTAGAGCACGCCGTTTGCTAAAAGAAGATCTTGCGGATTACCAACGCGAGAGAATCCGTATAATTGCTCTTTTGAAACGGCCCCCTACAAAAACGAACATTAACTGAAATCCAGGATTTGGCTTTAGTCTTAAGTCTGCTTAATCTAAAAAATTTTTTTTATTTATTCGAACACAAATATTTTTCAATAAACTTTTTTAATATTTAATACTCCAAACTAGCTTTCTGGACTTCTACATCCTTCAATTTTTAATAGATTATATCCTATGTATTAGATTCTATTAGTTTGGATGCAAACTGTTATTATGTTACTTGCTGCGTTTACAGGGCTTTTATCTTGTATTTTCAAGAAATGAATAGGTTGATTGCTTCACCAACCATTTTAATCAATCCAGCAATACCTCCCTGAAAAAACATGGTAAAAACGATTGTTAAGAATTCCAACTATATGACCGGCCCAGCAAAGATAAGTTGTTAAGTAATGTTTCCATTCTAGTTCGTTATTGAATAATCTATCGGTTAAAGTATAATAAGTTGTTTAAAGAAGTCGGATAGGTTTGTAAAGCCGTTACTGTTTAAACAACGCCCATGATTCTACCTAAAGTTTTTCGGGATATTGGTAAAATTTCTGACTATTGGATGCTTTTCTTCCATGTATTTTCTATGCAAAATAGTACTTCTTGAACAAGCATATCGTACGATTTTTATGTCTCATATTGAAATTCGTAATTATAGTGACTTGATTATATAAGTAAGCTTGTTAACTTCTTTGTACTAAATGTTAAACACGTACAAATTGAAAATAATGTTTAGTTTGTGAGAGCTAGGTTCATATTTTTTCACAAACGTGAAACATTGTTAATCAACAATAACGTCTTCGGTTGAACTGGATCCTATCTTCGTTGAGGAGTTATAATAATTTTCTAACCTTTAGCACGTTCAACATAGGAACCATCCTCTGTCATAATAACAATACGAGTTCCGGCTGAAATATGCGGTGGAACCATTACTTTGAGGCCATTGTCTGCCAATGCAGGCTTATATGATGATGATGCAGTTTGACCTTTTACTACTGGATCGGCCTCGATAATTGTAACAGTAATGCGTTGTGGTAATTGTAAAGATACAGGCATTCCGTTATGCAATATCACTACATACATCATTTCTGACTGCAAATAAACAGCAGAATCACCTACTATTTCTTTTGATACTGACAATTGGTCATATGTTTCTGTATTCATAAATATATACCCGCTGTCATCCTCATAGATATATTGCAGATCACGTTCTTCCATGAAAGCCCGCTCAACTTGTTCTGTGGTGCGATAACGCTCAGAAATTTTTATCCCGTCTGAAATTCTGCGCATTTCCAGATGTGTAACGGGTGTACCTTTACCAGGATGTATATTCTCGGCCTTTAGAACAGAACATAATTTTCCATCAATTTCGAGGACATTGCCTTTACGAATTGAACTTGCTATAATTTTAGCCATAAAAAAAACTCCTTGTAATTACGACAAACTGTTAAAAAATCACATAGCACTTGGCCTGTTTACTGTTTGTGGTTCGCATTCACTATAAAAATTGGCTTGGCCGTTTATATAGAGCTTTATCTGGAGAGCACTCCATCTATAGCAAGATACTGGTTGGTATTCCATCACATATGCTCTAAAGCAATATGTCATAGCTTAGGCTTTAAATTTATTAGTCTCTAGGCTTAAATTAAAAAATGGGTGATGTTGGGCTTAAAATTATAAATGACTTGATATGTCTTGGACGTCATAATTTTTTCTAACTGATTATTTGTCGGTTGGTTACTGTGTTGACGGTGCATCGGATTTTTTTGACTTAATAGCTATTGTAATTAACTAGATTTGTCTTCTAAGACGCTCAATTGTGGATGCTTTTAGAAATCCACATTTTTTATGTAAAATTTTACTTTAAAGTCCTGTAACAATCATAAAAATTTTATAATCATACATTGTTTTAATGATTATAACAAATTATTAGGTAATAAAGATAGAAAAATTAGTCTTCTTAATTAGGGATTTTTAATATTACTATTAAATATAGATTGACGGGCATAAAAATCCAAGACTTTGATATTAGCTGTATTGTAATTGCTATCATGTCTATGATAATTTAAATGATATTTCTACGCTTGTTTTAAAAATAACATTGTAAATTCATTGAATAATAGTTCTTTTCAACATCACCAAAGATTTCAACACAGTTTCTGATGGCAGCTAAGAGTTTACAAGCTACTGACAGCTGTGTTTGTTTAACACAATGACTTTAGTTTAAAGTGCTAAAAACTAATGCATCACTCATATCCATCCAAGTAGTTCTGTGGTATTGTTTAATAAGTAAATCTTTGTGATATTATGTCTAGAGCAATTTTGTTATCACATCAGATATGTCAAGTTCAGGCCGCTCCACCAAAGAGGATAGATAGTTTGTTACTGTTTTATCATCGATAGCTTCCAGGGAAGGTAAGGTCCATTTGGGGGATTTGTCTTTGTCAATTAGCAAAGCTCTAACACCCTCTATAAATTCGCCACCATTATACATACGAGTAGCAATGCGATACTCTAATTTTAATGAATCCTCCAGAGTTCGTCTTCTACGAATCTGACGAATTCCGGCTAGCGTGAGCTTGAGAGCTAGAGGGGATCGCAATGATAGAGCTGCGAGGGCGTCTTGTGCCCAACTCGAGCTACTTGCATCAAGTTTCTTTTGAATTAATTCAACGGTAGGTGCAGAAAAAATACAATCGATTTCTTCCTGGTAGTTAGCGTGCACTGTCGGCGGCGGTGCTGATGCAAATGCGGCGATGGATATGCCAATAGGATCACCATCAGGATCAGCAGCTGCAGCAGCCAGAGCGGATAATTTTTTTTGGGGGACGAAAGTATCGGCAAAGTTCGTGTATAGCGCATCTGCAGCTCCCATATGTTCTCCGAGTAGGCCTAGATACTCTCCTATGTGTCCTGGTGTATTAGCTAACAGCCAAAGACCACCAACATCGGGTATCAGGCCTATTAAAGTTTCTGGCATTGCTAACTTTGAGCACTCAGTTACAATGCGATGACTTCCGTGTGCAGATAAACCGATACCACCACCCATCACAATACCGTCCATTAGTGCTACATAAGGTTTAGGATAATGGCTGATCATAGCACTTAAACGATATTCCGCGCACCAGAAACTAGCGGCAGCATCTCCACCATCACCACGGCTCTTGTAAAGAGATACAATATCGCCACCAGCACACAATGCTCTTCCACCGGTACCATCAAGTATCACCAATTGTATCTCATCATCACTAGCCCAATTCCAAAGAGCACGAGTAATGATATTGACCTGATCCAAGTTTATAGCATTTAAAATAGAAGGTTTGTTAATTGTTATTCGCCCGGCCCGGCCTTCCTTGCGAATGTGTAAACCGCTAGTGTTTATGCTATCGTACTTTGTCATTTGAATCCTTTTACTTAAAGTTCAAAACCGTCATAATATGCAGAGGTCTTGAGCCGTGGGATCAAGTTGTAAACGGCGGGATGAAAATGAAAGCTAAATTACAGGCAGACAGTAATGCAAGGTTACATTAAAAGCATCATAAATTACTAGCGGTTCTCTGATAATCTTTAAGAAACTGCATACAACATAGTTCATTTTTGAATTGTAGAGACCTGCATGATCCAGTCCGTTAAGTTGTAATAGTTAGAAATTCGAGTAATCTTGTTTCCGTAAAGTGCAAAGAAGCTTCCTGCTGGTAAATTATACTTTTGCCCCGTTGCAACCGGTAAACCTGGTTCTGTTTCGTTATATACACCACATATATTAAATTCAGCAGCTGCCCGTGTGCCATCGTTGGCAACCATAATTACTATGTCTTTTAGCTCTTCATGGTAGTGATGTGCCATGCGGGCACACAAGGCGTGAAAGCGATTTTTGCCTTGCCGTCGTTCACCTTGATTTATATCGTATATAACATCATCCGCAACCATTGCGACCATTGCATCAATATTGCAGTTGTTGAAAGCAACATAATAGGCCTGCACTACAGCGCGTGTTTTTTCCGCGAATGATTGTTCCGACATATATGGTTCCTATTCTATATCTATGAAATCATGGTCTATTAAATGCACATTCTTTGAAAACTTAATTTGCTCTTTTCAATTCTGATATGGAGCTTCCAGACTTTAATCTCTTCTATTAAATTGCAGTGAAGTCTTTTTGTGTAAGTCCGGTTGGTACTGCTTTCAAAATAAGATAGTTAAAAAGTTTGGGGGATAGTAATTGCTTTAGAATTAATGCCTGTATTCAATGTTTTTATTTATGTGGATCCAAGTCGAAGTGTTACAATCGTTAAGAAGGGTACCGCGTCTACATGTTGAGCGCTTTCATACTTTTAGTTCATACTATAAGTAACATGTTATTGCTTTTTTTAAACTTAAAGCTTGATGATTGATTGTTTTTAAGTAATGGGTCAGAGCTTAGCCGAGATTAAATGAACTAATTGCGCTTAGAGAAGATTAAAACTAAGTATTCCAAGCCAAAGGGGCTGCTGCAACTCATAAACTTAATGATTTTTACCCTGATCAAACAACATTTGTTATACGAACTTAGTTTTAAATCCTTTTTCTATGTAAAAAAATTAGCTTGTGTCAAGTCTAATCCAGAAACGTCAAGAATCCGTCCGCAACCAGGTTTCATAGCCCCTTTGTCTTAATAGGCATGCAGGACAGTCGGCACAGCCGTAACCCCAACTATGGAGCAAAGATCGATTTCCTTTGTAACAGGTATGTGTATGCTGAATTATAATTTCAGTCAATTCTACACCTCCTAAATTTTCAGCTAGTTTCCAAGTTTTAGCTTTGTCTAGCCACATCAAAGGTGTAATTATTTTAAAGTTTGTATCCATTCCTAGATTTAGAGCTTTTTGTTGCGCTACGATTGTATCTTTACGGCAGTCCGGATAGCCAGAAAAATCCGATTGGGACATTCCGCCAACTAAATTTTTAAATCCGCGCTGATATGCTATTGCAGCTGCGAATATAAAAAATAACAGATTTCGTCCTGGCACAAATGTATTAGGCAAGCCAGAATCATCAATTGTTATAGAAATGTTTTCGGTAAGTGCGGTTTGAGAAATTTGTCCTAATATACTTAAATCTATTATGTGATCAGACCCAAGCTTGCTTTTCCAAAGCGGAAATTTTCTTTTTATTTCTGAAATAACTTTCTGGCGGCAGTCAAGTTCAATTCGATGATATTGGCCGTAATCAAAGCCTATCGTATCTATCATCTGGAAACGGGAAAGAGCCCAAGCAAGACAAACCGTAGAGTCTTGGCCACCAGAAAATAAAACCAAGGCTTTATCAGACATCAAACTTTCCTATCATTACCTACGAGCTGATCAGTTTTTCTAATGCGCACCTCTGCCCAGCTCCAGTCATTCTCGTAAACACGGACGCTTTCACAATCGCTAATGCGTTCCAAAAACCACGCGGCTATGATTTCAGCAGTTGGATTTTCAAGACCTTCAATCTCGTTGAGTAAGCAGTGATCAACTTTTTCGATAAGTAAGGAGATTTCATCGTCCATTTCAGAAAAATCTTTCACAAAACCTCGTTCATCAAGTGATCCCTGTACTACAATATCTACACGATAGTTGTGACCATGAAAATTTTTACACTTATGTCCAATTGGTACACAAGGGAGAAAATGTGCAGCTTCAAATTTATATGAACGCCCAATGCGTGTTATAAACGTGTTGGGAGATTTATTTTTTTTTGTTGAGACTTCTGATGAATGTAAATTTTTGCTCATGAGATACCAATAATTTTGTGAATTTGAAGGCTGATGCGCCAAAGGGGATTTCGCATGCAGTATGCAACAGCGAGCTCGATATTGCGCTTAAGGTATGGCCCTGCCATAGGCTGAAGATAAAATTGCTTGAAATTTAGATGCTCAAACATTTTTGGCATAGCTCCGTTTTGCGGAAACACTAGCTTAAGCTCTTGACCGTTGGTCTGCACAAGTTTGCTCCCTGCTTTCGGACTTACACAAATCCAGTCGACGTCATCTGGAACTTTATATGTCCCGTTAGTTTCAATAGCAATTTCGAAACCCTTATCTCGTACACATTGTAGTAGTATTTTATTAATTTGCATAAGAGGTTCGCCGCCAGTAAACACAACCAATCGGTATTTCATACTTATACCCCATGTATGTGAAATTTCTGTAGCAAGAGCTCTCGGGTCTGCAAAGTGGCCACCACCTAGACCATTTGTGCCGACAAAATCTGTGTCGCAGAATTGGCATATGGCTGATGCTCGATCTTTTTGGCGTCCACTCCACAGGTTGCAACCAGTAAAACGACATAATACGGCGGAGCGGCCTGACTGTCCGCCCTCGCCCTGTATGGTCTTATAAATTTCCTTAACCGAATAAGTCATATCAAATATTAACTGCAATCGCCGCTATCAAATCATTGACAGAAACGATTTAGAATTCATCAAAGTGAAGCGTTTCTGTTCGGTTGTCATTTGCAAGCACATGTCCCAAGATATAAGAATAAGTTGTTTCTTGTTCCACAGCATATAGTTAAATTTGATACTAACTTAATCACACATTTAAAGTGTGTAGCAAAATTTATTAAAATACTGTTTCAAGAAAGCTTTTGTCAAAAACATCTTCTTTTCAAGGCATATCTTTTATGCATACGTGTTGGATCTGGTCAATATTAGATGTCATTATATGATTTACTTAAATTGAAGAATTATTATAGGTTGCTTGAAATGATTTGCTGTTGCGATAATGTCTAAGCTTTAAGCGTCTAAATGGGTGAATAAAAAAAGTTTTCCGAATTTTAATTTGAGCTAGAGTAAATTTGCACATAAAATTGGCGCTTAGTATATTTTGTTAAGAGTTACTAAGAACCTCGTTATGCTAACGAATAAATTGTTTTGAACCGTAGCAATTAGCCTAATCGTTAAAAGGATACTTTTAATAATGAGTAAGGACGAAGAGATCAGTAGAAATCTGAATACCTCCAATAACATCGATCAAAGATCTGAAAATGAGGACAAGATCGATCTGGCATCTGGTGTGAGGCCCATTACTAAAAAAGTTTTCATGTCAGATGAGGTGAAAATGAATCTTAATAAAATATCTCATGAAAAAAACATCGATCGTCTGGATAGACTTCATAATAGAATTTCTTCGCTAGATAAACCTTATAAAAATCCGCCAAGATCTAAATTTTATTATACTGCAGATTCATCAGAACTAAAAAAGCGGGGGAGTATGCTTCCCTCGATTATGGAGGCCAAGCGCAGGCACATAGAGGAAAATCGAATACAGCGTATGGAAGCCCAAAAGGTGTCACGATCTTTGTACGGAGAACAACGCTTTGCCTCTGCAGACAAAGATAATTATTCCTCTAGCACAAGCACTTACCTGAACGATGAAAAACAAACCGATGAGTTAAAGAGAAGGATACCAAAAAGTTTTTTTCGAAACTATAAAGGTTTAAAGCCTACCGCCATACAATCTGATAAGCTTAATCGTCACAAAAGCTTTTCGAGAATAGCCCGCTTTGCATTTAATGCAGAGGAGGCAATTGTGGAGATTATCACCAATACAGACAACGAGAAAGAAACTAAAGAAATTAATCCAACACCAAGCGATGCATCTGAGTCAAGAGCACGGCCAAAAAATGGATTTTTACTTTTTATGAGAGCTTTTAGATTTTAAAACGCTACAATCTAAATTTTACATTAAAATTAAAGAAAAAAAGAGGCTGTCATGGTAAAAAATCGGTGTCTTTTTAGGGTTTTTTGGAGTAATTTTTAAGATAACCGCATTAGCTTTTTGTGTGTTTGTTATTCTGAATTTTTATTATATTCTAATGATTAGGTGAAAATCCAGTGTAAGCTGGTATCGTGTCCACTTTTGGCATAATTTGGATTTTCTTAGATTATCTCGTTGAGCAAAAAGTTTGTTCATCACTGCCGCTATTTAATGTCGGTACCGTCACTAGATCTCACTCTATGATATTAAGTAGTTAGCTTTCTGCCATATTTAGCCTTTGATATATTTGAGGTTTCGGGAAGCTTCTAAATTTTTTAGAATTTACTCAGAAAATAAGAGACGTCAGACCTACATAACTGGATTTATAATTGTACTACATAGATAAAGGTGATTTTGTCGTCCACATATCAGCAATTCATATAGATCGAGATACTGTAAAACAGCCAACTGTTAAAGAATTTTTATCGAAAGAATACACTCCTGGAGAAACAACTTAAGGTAATGATCTAGAAAGGTTTATTGCAGTGATTATAAATATCGCTACAACTGCTCCATTCGGTCCGTACCTTTCTAACCAAGACAGCAACTAAGTTGTTACCACGCGTCTAGGTATCAACAGCATAACGCCTGTTGACACTATATTAATAGTATAACTGTACCGAGAAATAGCAACATACTCATTTAATGATTACTGAAAAAATCCGAACTAATTCATGAAGACTAGAATACACTTATACTTGGCTACATGAGGCTATAGTTTTTCCAACATATGTAATCATTTTATTCTATAATATTTCTTGCTAGAATTCAAAATAAGTAAACATTCTATCTAATGTCCAAGACTATTTTTGCTAGTATTTAAATGCAATTACTTAGGACGAATGATAGTTATAAACTCGCCTAAAAAAATCTAATATACTTAAAGTAAAGTAATATCGGAAAATTTAGATATGTATTGAGTGAACAAGTTTTACAACTGTTATAGTGAGATATCTTGCTGGTTATATTAATTTCGGAACTATAAATGATTTTAAAATTAAAGGTAAAAGACGGTTGCGATTTAAAATTGTATTTGAGATCTGGTACATAATCAGATCTCTTGCCAAGAGAGACTATAACTATCAATTAATGATATGTTAATCAACTCCTTGGTATGCTATTTTTAATTTTATCATTGTCTTATGTTTAGCATTGAGAATATTTTGATATTTGAATGTGGTATCATGTCATCCAACCAATACTTTATCTTGTTTATTTTTGCGATATCCATCACTGGATGTACTTTAGAACGGCTATACTCTGACGTTGAATCTGAAGATTTTAAAGGCGTTGGGAATTTCAGCAATTCACAGGTTGTTTTGTGGGATGAAAAATCTTTGGAAAAAAAATCTGAACAGAATGCTAAGTACATTCAAGGTAAGCCTACAGCAGGATCTAATGTACCGGGTGTAAGTTCTAAAAACTTTAAAAATACGTCATTCCAACAACAAAATAACATTGTTGACACTGACTTGATCACAACAACGAGGGGCTTAACTCTTAACGAGTCTTCCAACAGACCCTTGAGAATTACTGTGCAAAGAGGAGATACTTTATACAAGATTTCTCGTCGTTATAACATGACAGTTTCTTCGATCAAGAGATATAATGACTTACAAGATACTACGATCCGTCCTGGTCAAACTCTAGTTCTAACATCAGGAAGTAAGGTGGAATTAGGTGAAAACTTAACCAGCAACTCATCAGAGTATAATACTCACATGTATTCAAATTTAAAACATGTAGTACGGCCAGGAGAAACACTTTACTCAATTTCTCGTCTTAGACAAGTTAGCGTTAAAGAATTGAAGACATTAAACGGTATTCAAGATCCTCGTAGACTACAGATAGGTCAAGTTTTACGTATAGCTGGCTCTAACTTGATAACTAATGATTCAGGTAATACTAAGGAACACGTAAGCACGATTGAAAAGCAACGCCATAACGGTTCAGGAGCTTACGATTCTATTACACATGGTCCTGTTCATTTATCCGGCAGCGAAGTTGCTACTACTTCTTCGCGTTATGAAACGGAAAAAGTAGTCAATAAAGTAGGTTCGGATTTAGAATTTTATTGGCCTGTACCAGGTCGCATTATTCGTGGTTTCGGCCGCCTTCCGGATGGCACAAGCAATGATGGCATTAACATTGCTGTACCTATTGGAAGTTCTGTAAAGGCATCAGAGAGTGGTACTGTTGTTTATGCCGGAAACGAGTTGAGCGGATATGGGAATCTTATCCTAATACGCCACAAAAAAGGATTCGTAACAGTTTACGCTCATCTTAAAAGCATGAAAGCTAAACGTGGAGATAATGTTCATAGAGGTGATATCATCGCAAGAGCTGGCAACACTGGCATAACTGGCCAGCCACAATTACATTTTGAACTACGACAGGGTGCTAAGCCCATTGATCCCATGAATTACCTCAAATCTATGTGATAGATGGTCTGTCATCTAACATAGTTCTAGGTGCATAGACCTTATGAAGTGTGTATAATAACTGCTGTTAAGTGATACATTTTTTGGTATTAGTGTTGGTAGATCTCTACTTTTTTGAAAATGTTTTTGATCTTTTGAAAATTGCAAAGTTCTGCAATTAAATGCCTGTATAATTTATATTATTAAGATAATTGACGGTGGTTTTATATAAATGCTTAGTTAATCTAACCTTCTCAGGTGACATGAATATTTCAGGATAGAAGAGAATACAGGCGAACTGGGAGGTTCTCTTGGCAGTGGGTAGATGCATTCGTGTAAGAGGGCAGGTTCAGGGTGTAGGATTTCGCCCTTTTGTATCGAGGTTGGCCAATCGACTAAACTTGGTGGGTCAAGTCTTAAATGACTCTGAAGGCGTTTTAATACATGTCTTCGGTACTGCTTTAGACCAGTTCGAGATTAGTCTTAAGACGGAAGCCCCTTCCATTTCAAAAATTGATGTTATTGAAGGCGTAACTTTTGAAGGTCCAGAACCAGCTGCTTTTTCGATTCTGACATCAAGTGAGTTCGGAACACAAACTCGTGTTACTCCTGACATTGCTATATGCTCTGACTGTATTGCTGAGATTTTTGAAGGAGGACGGCGATTAAATTACGCGTTCACAAATTGTACCCAATGCGGACCACGCTTTACTATATTACAAAAGATGCCATATGATAGGGCGAGAACCGCTATGAAGCCTTTTGTTATGTGTGCTGACTGCAGGGCAGAGTACTCAAATTCAACTAGCCGTTGGTTTCACGCACAACCAATAGCATGTCCTTCGTGTGGACCACGTCTGCATCTGATCCCTGAGAGTAAAGATCCAATAGCCGATTCTGCCTGGCGCCTTTTGCAAGGTGAGATTCTAGCGATCAAAGGAATTGGTGGATTTCAACTTGCTTGTGATGCGACGAACATCCAGGCTTTGACAAGGCTGAGAGAAAAAAAACGAAGGCCGTCCAAACCACTTGCACTTATGGCTAGTTGGAATGTAATCAAAGCTTACACCTCTTTTACAAGAGAGGAAGAAGAACGTCTTAATGATATGAGCGCACCGATTGTACTTATATCTCGAACTCGAATGCGCTCTCGTAAGCTTCCAGAAATAATCGCACCAGGAGTTTATGAATTTGGATGGATACTACCCTACACTCCTCTTCATCACCTTTTGCTCGATGCAGTGAAGAGACCTTTAGTGATTACCTCTGGCAATCTTTCAGGTGAACCGCAGGTAATTTGTAATAATGAGGCGAAGGAAAAGCTTTTTAAGATAGCTGATTCAATTCTTATGCACGATCGTGATATTATACGTCGCTTGGATGATAGTGTTGAGCGTGTTACACCCCGTGGACCTATGATTTTGCGAAGAGCCCGAGGGCGCGTGCCGGAAACTATGATGTTACCAGAGGGTTTCAGCGATGTACTTGATGTAGCAGCTTACGGCGCGCATATAAAATCAACGATTTGTTTCAACCAAAATGGTCAGGCGCTCCTCTCCCACCATATCGGAGATTTAGATGATCCGTTAACTATCGAAGAATTTATTAAAACTGATATAGAATTCCGTTTCCTCTTTGGCCAGCAACCTAAGGCAGTAGCATGTGATTTACATCCAGACTATCGTTCTTCACAATATGCGGCATCGCTTGGGTTACCGTTAGTTAAGGTTCAACATCACCATGCTCATCTAGCCGCCTGTTTGGGGGAAAATCTTTGGCCAATTACCGGTGGGAAAGTAGCAGGTATTATTCTTGATGGATTAGGGTTAGGAGCTGATGGAACGATATGGGGTGGAGAGCTTCTACTTGGAGACTATTTTAAGTTTGAGCGATGTGCTTGGCTTAAGCCAGCAGCTCTACCTGGTGGAGATGCAGCAAATCGAGAGCCTTGGAGGAATATGCTAGCGCGGCTAGATCAGGCTGGACTATGTAGTTACGTTGAGAAAAGATTGCAAAAAAAGCCATATGGCCTCTTGCGCCAGGCAATAGTCACAAATAGTAATGCACCACTTTCAAGCTCTGCAGGACGGCTCTTTGATGCTATGGCAGCGCATTTAGATCTCTGCGTAGACCATCAGAGTTTTGAGGGTCAAGCAGCTATGTATCTAGAGGCATTGGCACGGGAAGGTATTGGTAAAGCACTGGAATTGCCTGTACAAAAAAGGGTAATAGATCCAGCTCCACTTTTTAAATTAGTTGGTGAACGTGCAAATATTGCAGCTTGTTTTCATGCCTCTATTGCAGAAGCTTTTGCTAAGGAGGCCAGAAGCTTAATTACAAGTGGCGAGGCCGTGGCAGTAGTGTTGTCTGGAGGATGCTTTCAAAACGCCCTTCTTCTTGAGCTTACACTCAAGTCACTAAATGATGTTCCCGTTCTTACACACAACAAAGTACCAGCTAACGATGGGGGGCTGTCTTTTGGTCAGGCATTGATTGCTCAAGCTAAGCTCAAAGGTGGGATACTTAACGACAATTAAGTAATGAGCATAACTTAATAATTATTGTCTTTCTAATTTAAACTTACACCAAAGTTTTCAGAAAATGTTTGTGGAGCTGGTGAAATGACCCGAGATCCGAACTTTCTTACTTCTAGAATAGCTAAACCGCGTTCAATCAATCCATAAGGTGTAAATCTTACAATTCCATCTGCACCAATAAATCCACCAGGTCTTGTGAGGTTAGTAGCAGTATAACGTTCACCTTTAGAATGTGTGCTTGCCAGGCGAATGGCAATTGTCATCGCATTGTGAGCTAAGCTTGCAATGCGAGGTGGCGCGGTTCCAAATGATTGACTAAATTTTTCAGAGAATGCACGCCAACTCTTTGGGGAAGGAGCTGGATACCAGGCGCCAAGAAAAGCACGTTCGCGCGAAATATTCGGATAATCCCAGCTGCCGGTTCCGAGTAATTTAATTTGAGATGTATCGAGTTTTTTCTGCCTTAAAACAGAACCAAAGTTATTTAATATATCTGGTCCACCTGGTGCAAATAGTGCGTCAATTTTTATGCCACTATCTTCCGCAGCGCGAATATCCTCGATCAATTTATGTGCGGCACCTAGTATGCCACCGAATCCTGCAGGATATCGTTTTACAACAACAACAATGCCACCGTAAGCATTTACAACCGTACGGAATTCGCTTTCTATAGTTTTTCCATAACTGTTTTCAGGCACTATAGCAGCAAAATGTCGATTTCCATGTATGATTGCAAACGAGATAATACGTCTTACATCTTGGTTTTCTTGGAAGCTTAGCAAGTAAGTGTTCTGTCCGGCGACGCGATGATCATTCGAAAATGCTATGACTGGAACGTTATTTTTACTTGCTATAGCGGAAACAGAAGCGACAGATTCTGCAAAGAGTGGACCAATAATTAATTCAACATTTTCAGATAAAGCAGCATCACCTTGAGCTCTCTCCTTTTCCTTTTCATCC